>DATDOQ010000452.1:0-2138 GCA_035293205.1 Bacteroidia bacterium | reverse complement strand
CACGTTCATTCGGGTAATAGGCAAGCGTGAGCATTGAAACGTTCATCGGCTGGCCGTTCGGTGGCTGCTTGTTGGGAAATACTTCCGTTTCGAGCACTTCACGCGCGCGGTGGTCCGACATGTCAGCGGCGGAAATATGCGACGGCTTCAAATTGTTATCCGGCCGCTGGAAAAGCGGGTCGATGACGTACCAGGCGAACTTCGCGCGGTTGTATCCTGACGCAACTGAATCCTGTGAAGCCTCGGGGAAACGCTGCGGCTGTCCCTGCGGTACGGAAGCGAGCGACCAGCCCTGTGGTGAGCGGATGTCGATGGCGGATTGTGTGCCTTCAAAATCGTCGATATAGGCGTTGCCGTTTTTCCCGATCGCTTTATTATGTCCCGGATGCAGGTAGGCAAATTCACCGGCCATCGAGAACGAAGACGGAACTTTCGTATCAATCAGCGGAATTTTATCCACCCAGCGCGTAAGAAATGGAGCTTCGGTCGTATAGCTGAAGTCCGTTCCGAAAATGGTATTGCTCATCGGCTCATCACCGGCCTGGATCTTTTGCGTGACCGGTCGTTCGGTGAGATTCATCACTGTCCCTCCAACGCGGAAATTTTTATTGAACGTGTAATCCGCGTGCAAACCCCACAAGGTTTTCGACTGGATGTTGAAAAGAGAATTGCTCTGCAGCGAAATTTTGATCGGAACACCGGAATTCAGAATACTCTCATTGATGATCTTCACCCGGCCCAGCGTATAGTCAACCGTATAATCCTGGTTTTCGACAAGCGGCGTTCCGCCGGCGCTGACCACCACGGATCCGGGAGGAATATTTACGGCGTTGAGGGCAATATCTGAACTCGATGACGACTGAAACTGGCCCTTCAGCTTAAACCGGTCTTTCGATGCGAAAACTGTAGTGGCAATCGTTTTTGTTGAATCGTAAAGTTGCGGAAAACCATACTTAAGGTAAAGTGCGTTATCACCATTGAATTTAGGGAGAAGCCATTCACCGAAAGGGTTGACCACCGGGAAAATGACACGTCCGTTGGAAGAATTTATGGTAACGCCATCAATAAAATCAAACATGCCATCGGGTACAGCCTGCTGCTGCATGTTCAGCTTGTCGAGATTCATAACCTGCAATAAGGGCACTCCATTGATGGGTCCTTCAGGAATAAAAGGCACATCCGTTCCAGTGGATGGATTGTTGTACCAAACCTGCAGCTGGAAATTCTGCGGATTCACCTGGTACGCGCCGATCGAATAAACGTTCTTCATCATCAGGTCCCAGAGCTTGTAAGGAACGATCGTGCTTCCGGCCGAAACCTTGGGAACATTATTGGTGCTCTTCAATAATTTCACGATAAGCGCATCGCTGCCCGAAATTCCTTCGTTCGAAAATTCACCAACCATAAAAGTCTGGCCATTGACCGTGTATTGATAAGCGACAGCAAGCACCTCATCATAATTCAGGGACTGGTTCAATGAAATATAACCCAGCCGCGCATTGATGCTGTACTCGGTAGTAGCGAGCTTGCGGGCATTATTCACGCGTTCAAAATTTACCGCCTGTGTGAAATCGCCGTTTGGAGTCATTAAAGGGGCAAAAGTCGTTGTAAGCGGCATTGTGATATCACGAAGCGCATTGTATGTCGTTGACATTTGGTAATAAAGGCTATTGCCCCCGTTCCGCGGAAGCACACCGGTGGAATCCGTAATAAATCCGGTTCCGATATCTTCGAGCACATCTTCACCCAGATCGGAAAATGCTACAATGTTCCGTGTATTGTCCACTGCGCCGGTGCGGTTCGTGACCCAGACCTCAATGCGCTGGATTTGCACGCCAGAATTGATTACAGGAAAATTGGCCAGCGCCACATCATAGTTTCCGAAAAAATACTGGGAAAGAAAATAATGCTTGTTCGCTTCATAATTCGAAGCGCTTACCTCAAAATTTGTGACCTGTGCGCCACCGGTTACATTGATCTCTGATTTTTTTCCTTTTTCCTGCGAAACAATGCCGGTCAGCATCAGCCGTCCGAACTGCAGTTGTGTTTTAATTCCAAATAATGTCTGGCTACCGGTGATAAGCGAGGTGTTTAATCCAAAGGTGACATTGCCTGCTTCGATCTTTTTAATGATGTCG
>DATDOQ010000451.1:0-2363 GCA_035293205.1 Bacteroidia bacterium | reverse complement strand
GCAAACCTGGATCCGAATCACCGCGACCGCATCGCTTTTTGCCGCATCTGTTCCGGGCAATTCGAGCGCAATAAATTCTATTATCATACGCGTCTTGACAAAAATCTTCGTTTCTCCAATCCTACAACTTTTATGGCGAATGAAAAAAAGCTGATCGAATTTGGCTGGCCGGGCGATGTGATTGGGCTTTTTGACAATGGTAATTTTAAGATCGGGGATACGTTGACGGAAGGAGAAAATTTACATTTCAAAGGGATTCCCAGCTTTTCACCGGAGATCTTCAAGGAAGTGGAAAACAAAGATCCTTTAAAGACCAAGCAGCTGGAAAAAGGGATCCGCCAGCTGACGGAAGAAGGTGTTGCGCAGTTGTTTATTCAGCAGCCGGGCAACCGGAAGATCATCGGCACGGTCGGTGAGCTACAGTTCGATGTGATCCAGTTCCGCATCGAACATGAATATGGCGCAAAATGCGCTTTCCGCCCGCTGAATTATTACAAAGCTTTCTGGCTTAATGCCGATGATAAAAAAATGCTGGACGCTTTTATTGATACCCGCTCCTCACTCATCGCCTTTGACAAGGAAAACCGCCCGGTTTTTTTCGCGCAGAGCGAATGGGCGCTGAACATGATGCAACAGACTTATCCGCAGATCCGGTTCCACACGTCTTCGGAATTTAAGGATAGTGAAGCGTTAATTTAAACTTTCAGGAATTTATTTAATAAAACACAATCCGTGTAACATAATTTTCCATTTCTTCCGTCCTTACTACAACTAAATAGGTTCCCGCAGCCTGATGCGTTAACTCCACCCTGCTTTCGCCAGTAACCTTCCTGGATTCCACTATTCTTCCCGAAATATCTTTCACTTCAATCCCGATAGCTTTCGGGGCAACATTATTCTGAAATGCACTTAAATCAATTGTTATGTTTCCACCGGAAGGATTCGGGTAAACTTTCACCGGTGAAATTGCCTGCTCTTCCACCGACGATGGAGAAATAGTGGCCTTCCTGTAAATAATGCTGTTCGTCACGGCATCACGCCAGGTTAAATGAAACGCGCCATTCCCATACACCACATGCGGATACGCCTGGGTATTGGTTGTGATTGAATTTGCAATGGCTGCGTTGCTATAAAGTGACGTTGCCCCTGTCAATGACCAGCTATACCACACATCGAGATTTCCTGAAGTCGTCTGCTGCCACACGACGATCATGGTATCGCCCGTTCCGGCAATAAACGGATAGGTCTGCATCGTTGTGCCAGGTATGCTTCCCGCAATCATTGCGGATGTGCCGGTTTGCCCGGTGATGGCATTGGCAGTGGATAAGTAAACACGGTTGCCGCCGGAGGCTCCACTCATGTAAACCGTAATAACAGAATCACCGCTCAGCAAAGGCGATGGTCCAACAGAAGGACACGATGTTACTACCCAATCGGTGGGATCAATATCATAACCGGTTGGAAAAGTTGCGCCGCCGTCATTCGAAACTCCCATCCAGATATCGCGTGTATTGCTGCTGTTGCGACGCCACGTGACCACCTGCCTGTTTCCTTCAATATCCATATATGCAGGACAACAATCGCATGCTACTGTTCCCGCAAGACTGCTGATGTTTACCGGTGAGGTGAAAGTCTGTCCGCCATCATTGGAAGAAATCGTAAAATATTCCCCCGTGGCCAGTAACTCCATATAAACAATCACCGGGTTGCCATTGTCGGTGACAGCCACCGAAGGAAGCCAGGAGCTGGCGCCGCCGATGAAAATAGTGTCGCTCCAAGTTTGCCCTCCATCCGTTGATTTAACGAGGTATGCATTGTTGGACGTAAAAGGTTCCCGCTTAAATACAACATAAATGGCATTCCCGCCGGCTGCCATTTCGGCGCCAGTCCATACCTGCATATAAGGATCCACGCCTGCGGGTGAAAGTTGTACCGG
This sequence comes from Bacteroidia bacterium, assembly GCA_035293205.1. GTDB lineage: Bacteria > Bacteroidota > Bacteroidia > Palsa-965 > Palsa-965. Next base: position 427 of record DATDOQ010000451.1, on the reverse strand, counting down.
CGTTGCAAAACCGGTTCCGTTCCAGTCCGCCGCCCAAAGAGGTTGTGTTGTGGTACTACCTCCCCAAATCACCGTCGGTTCGCCGGCAGCGTCCAGCGCGATCCTCGGGCGTACAGCCCCGTAAATGCTTCCGGGCGCTACTATAATTTCATTTCCCCATGTAAGCGACTGTGCGATTGCAGAGGCAGATAGAAAAAGCGCAAAAAAAACGTTGATGATTTTCATGGCATTCCTTGTATAAAATGTTTTCAAAATTAAAACCGTTTGCAATTAATGACGGGCAATGCACAGGTGACTTGTACATCTAAATTAATGCAGATTTTAATAATTCACTAAAGTTGTGCTATTAAATTGTGGGCATCTCTAATAATCCGGCAGGACGACTGCGCCTTTGCGTAGCTGCTTCGGCGGAGCAAGGGGCGGCAAG
>DATDOQ010000450.1:0-17586 GCA_035293205.1 Bacteroidia bacterium | reverse complement strand
ACGGTACATCAAAAAATGCAAGGGCGCCGAGGGCAGCCATTCTTCGCCGCGGATCACATGCGTGATCTTCATGGTAAAATCATCCACCACATTGGCGAGATGATAAGTCGGCATGCCGTCGCTTTTAAACAACACTTTGTCATCGAGCTGCGAGGTGTGCACCACTACCCAGCCGCGGATAATATCCTGGAAACGCACTTCTTCATTGCGCGGGATTTTAAAACGCACCACGTAATTTTCGCCCGCGTCAATTCTTTTTTTAACCTCATCTTCGGAAAACGCGAGTGAATTTTTCAGCTCCTGACGCGTAACGGCATTGTAAGCAAATGTTTTTCCCATGCCTTCAAAACGCGTACGCTGCGCATCCAGCTCTTCTTTTGAATCAAAAGCATAATACGCATGTCCGGCATCCACCAGCTGTTTCGCATATTGCGCGTACAGACCTTTTTCTTTCCGCTCACTCTGCCGGTAAGGCGCAAATGGGCCATTGCCGAAACCAACCCCTTCATTTGGTTCAATCCCGCACCATTTCAACGCTTCAATAATATATGCCTCCGCACCGGGAACAAAACGATCCTGGTCGGTGTCCTCAATTCGCAGAATAAAATCGCCACCGTGTTTTTTTGCAAATAAATAATTATACAAAGCGGTCCGCACGCCACCCATATGCAACGGACCGGTGGGGCTTGGCGCAAAACGCACTCTTACTTTTCTTTCTGTGCTCATAAAAATTGACAGGAGGACAAAGATACATTAGAATGGAGGTATCCGCCTTCGTTCCGATAGTCATCGGGGCTCCGGCGGACAAGGGAGAGAGGCGCTTAATTATTTATAAAAGTGCCGGCGGGATTTTGCAGTTGTTTCCTGAATCTGCAGCCGGAGTGCGCTGATGCGGACGGAATCACCGGAAGTTTGTTGCAACAATTTCATTAATTCAAAGGCCGGGTCCTTCAGTGTTGTTGCTTCATCGCGTAAAACAGACGCGTATAAATTTTCAAAATGACTGCGCAGGAAAAACATGTATTCTGATTCTGCAAGAAGCGATGCGGGAATACTCCGGCTCGCAATATAGGCGCACTCAAAAAGAACACCCGTTGAAAAATAAAGCGGATTGTCGCCTGTGCCATCCAGCATGCTGTCGAGTACAACATTGTGATAATTATTCATGAGCGCTACAAGAGAATCGCGGATCTTATTATTCAGCATGATGCGCGCCGGAAGATCTTCCCGGAAAGGTAAGTGCAGCGACTTCGTCATTCGTTTTATAGCAACAAGATGTTTCAAAAGCGGCTCCCAATTGGCTGTTTCGGCATAAAAAGAAGCGTCGAAAAATAAACCACCAAGAAGCAAAAGTCTTTTTTCGCGGCTTGAAAATGTATCCGGAACAGACGCGGGAATAAAAGAATCAATTGCCACAGTTTTGTATTTGGCTGCCATTGCGCCGGCCATTTCAGCAGGAGCCGGAAATTGATCTGAAATCTGGGCCATGTTTTCCCTTGTAAATGACGCAGAAACCTGAGCGGCAAGCAGGCATGAAAGGAAGACAGGCAGGAAATTTCGCATGTTTAAATGTGGGATTTTTTTCGGACTCTCCTTTCTAACGGAGGTGCCTGTGATAAAAATATTCCCGCACCTCCATCGACCTCCATCGGATTTCATTTGGATCATTCTTTCCCATTTTCCCATTTTCCTATTTTCCCATTACTCCCATTACTCCCATTAACCCCATTTTCCCATTTTCTCCATTCGCACATTATCCCATTGCCCCATTCGCACATTTTTTCTCCCTCCCTTCTCAGTACTCAGTTCTCAGTTCTCAGTACTCAGTTCTTCCTTCTAACTTTGCGCATGCTTCTTCTCTCCCCTGATCGCTGGATAGATTACGAATTACTTGACAGCGGCGATTTTGAAAAGCTCGAACGTTTCGGGAAAGTGATTATGATCCGTCCGGAGCCACAGGCAATGTGGGACCGAACTTTGACCGATCGCGAATGGAAAGATCAGGCGCATGTAGTATTTGTCCCGCGCAGCAGCTCCGCCGGCGACTGGGAAAAGCTGAAAAATGTGCCGGACCGCTGGAACATCAGCTATGATTTGCCGGGAGAAAAAAAGCTCACCTTCCGGCTTGCACTCACCGCTTTCAAACACGTGGGCATTTTTCCGGAACAGGCGGTAAACTGGGACTATATTTTTAATTCGATCGGCGAAATGAAATCGGCCCGGCCGAAATTCCTGAATCTTTTCGCCTATACGGGTGGCGCTTCGCTTGCCGCGCGTGCAGCCGGCGCCGATGTTACCCATGTTGATTCCGTTAAACAGGTCGTGACCTGGGCGAATGAGAACATGTCACTTTCAAAGCTTGACAATATCCGCTGGCTGGTGGAAGATGCGCTCAAGTTCGTGAAACGCGAAATGCGCAGAGGAAATAAATACAATGGAATCATTCTCGATCCGCCTGCCTATGGCCATGGCCCATCGGGTGAAAAATGGAAGCTGGAAGAAAACATCAATGAAATGGTCCGGAATGTCCTGGAGCTGCTCGACGAAAAAGAGCATTTTTTGATTCTTAACGCTTATTCGCTGGGGTTTTCAGCCATGATCCTCGAGAACCTTTTTTCCGCGCACCGGAAAAACCTGCAGACCGGCGAATTGTTTTTGAAGGGCAAATACGGATCAACCCTGCCGCTGGGCGTTTTCGGGCGTATCAAGAATTATTGAGCAGGACAACATCTTTCTTCAGCGCGGCATCTTCTTCCTGTTCCTTCGCCAGCCTTATGGAATATGGTTTGCAGAAGCATCAAGAGATACGCTCCGCTCCTTTTAACAAACTATGCGTTTTAATCCGTAACATTCATAGGGCAAAAGCGTTATTAAAAAGCTAAATTTGTTAGGAAGAAGGGAACCCTCCGAAATGGAAAACACCGCTAACAGTTACGATACACTGATCGGTAAGCTCGACGAGTTTATCCGGAAGTTTTATAAGAACCAGCTCATTCGCGGATTGCTTTATGCCACGGGAATACTTCTTGGCGGATTCCTTTTGCTAACCGTTTCCGAATATTTCGCGCGCTTCGATACCATTGTCCGCACCGTGCTTTTTTGGGGATTTTTAAGTTCTGCCGCAGTAGTGCTCACAAGGCTGGTGGCGATTCCTTTATTCAGACTTTACAAAATAGGGAAGCTGATTTCCCATGACGAAGCAGCAACCATTATTGGCCGGCATTTTTCAAATGTGCAGGATAAGCTTCTCAATGTGCTTCAGCTTCGCCGGAATGGGGTAATTCCCGGTGTAAGTCCAGCGCTCATCGAGGCAAGCATCGACCAGAAAATAGCGGAGCTCCGCCCCGTCCCCTTCGCCGCTGCCATTGATCTCCGCCAGAATAAAAAATACGTGCGTTATGCCGCGATCCCGCTTCTGGTGATGCTGGCGATCTTTTTTACCAACGCCGGCATGATCACTGAAAGCGCAAACCGGCTGGTTCATCATGCCACTTATTTCGAAGAAGAAGCTCCTTTCCGGTTTGTCATCCAGAATAAAGACCTGAAGGCGGTGGAAAACGAAGATTTTCCCCTGCAGGTGAAGCTGACCGGCGATGAGATTCCCGAAAGCGTTTACATCCTGGCCGACGGCAATGAATACAAGCTTTCACGCGAGAACACCATTGATTTTTCGTATGTCTTCCGCAATGTGCAGAAATCGAAAAAATTCCGCTTCGAGGCAGACGGATTTTCTTCGAAAGAATATACCCTTGAAGTTTTGCCGAATCCGATCGTGCTGAATTTCGATGTAGACCTTAATTACCCGGCGTATACTGGCAAAAAAGACGAGACACTGAAAAACACAGGCGACCTTGTGGTTCCCGCAGGCACCCAAATCACCTGGAAATTCGCCACGCGCGCCACCCGGAATTTTACATTTGCCCTCAGCGATACCGCATATAATCTAATGCCCACCGCGGAAAATCAGTTCCGCTTTACCCAGCGTTTTCTTTCCGGCAGGAATTATTCACTGCATACTTCGAATGAATACCTCGAAAGCAAGGACTCCATTCATTACGCGATCAATGTGATCCCGGATCATTACCCGGCGATCAGCGTTGAAGAAAAAAAGGACAGCGCTTCCCGTCTCCGGCTTTATTTTTCAGGCGAAGTAAAGGATGATTATGGATTCAGCAAGCTCGCCTTCATTTACCGTTCGCTGAATAGGCTTGATTCGCTGGGAAAAGAAATTCCGCAAAAAACACTGATTGCAAACCTGCGTGTGAACAGCGCGCTTCAGCGCGATCAATTCTACCATTACTGGGATCTTTCCGGTCTTGACATCGCTGCCGGGGAAGAGATCGAATATTATTTCGAGATATGGGACAATGATGCCGTGCATGGCGCGAAATCAACCCGGTCGCAGCGCATGATCTACCATGCTCCTACCCAAAAAGAGCTGGAGAAACAAAACGACGCAAACAATAAAAAGATCGAAGAAGAACTGGAAGCCAGTCTGGCGGAATCGCAGCTTTTGCAGAAAGACATTGACGAGCTTTTTAAGAAGCTGATGGAGAAAAAATCGCTGGGCTGGGAAGACAAAAAAAAGCTGGAAGTACTGATGAAACGCCAGCAAGCGCTGCAGCAGCGAATTGACAATCTCAAGCAGCAGAACGCCAGCAATATTTCTCAGCAAAATGAATTCATGCCCGATGACCCAAACGCGCAGGAAAAACAGGAAGAGATGCAAAACCTGTTTGAGCAGCTGACCACAGAAGACATGAAAAAGTTGCTCATGCAAATGCAGCAAATGGGCGACAAGGAAAAAACGCAAAAAGATCTCGACCAGATGAAGGAAGAGAATGCGGATACGCAGAAGGATCTCGACCGCGCTTTAAATTTATTCCGCGACATGCTTTTGAAGCAAAAGCTGGAAGAAGCAATCAAGGAGCTTGACCAGATGGCGCGCCAGGAGGATTCGCTTTCCAATCAGAACGCGCAAAAAAACCAGGATAAAGAACAAAAGCAGGAAAATCAAAAGGCGCAGGACAGCCTGAACAAACAATTTGAAGAGTTCCGTCAGAAGATGGACCAGATCGATGAGCTGAATAAAAAGCTGGAAAGTCCGCATGAGATTCCGAACACGGATTTAAAAGAACTCGAAATTCAGCAGGAGCAGCGGGAAGGTTCCCAGAACATGAAAGATGGTTCACAAAGCGGGCAGAAAAAAGCATCGCAGAACCAGAAGAGCGCCGCCGACAAAATGGATCAGTTGAGCCAGGAACTTCAGAGCGCGCAGCAGAAAATGGAAGAAGAGCAGCAGTCGGAAGACGCGCAGGCAATCCGCCAGCTTTTGTCCAACCTGCTCCAGCTTTCTTTCGACCAGGAAGCGTTGATGATGAAAGTCCGGAACACGGGCACCAACGATCCGCAATATCCCAATCTGGCCCGCGAGCAGAAAAAGCTGCGCGATGATTCGAAAATCATTGAAGACAGTCTGCTCGCCCTCAGCAAGCGGAACCCGAAGGTTTCTCCGATCGTGAACAAGAAGATCACAGATATCAAAATGAACATGGAGCGTTCGCAAAATTCGCTGGGTGACCGCAGCGCCGGCGAAGCGCAGAACCGGCAGCAGCAGGCCATGACCGCCATCAATGATCTTGCACTGATGCTTGACGAATCGCTTCAAAGCATGATGATGCAGCAGAACCAGCAGAACAAAGGCGACTGCAAAGGTGGCAATTGCAAAAAGCCGGGCAATGGCAAGAATAAGCCGGGAATGGGCTCCATGCGCAAGCAGCAGCAGCAGATCAACATGAAAATGGGCAAAATGCAGAAGGAAGGCGGCACCGCCGAAGACTTCGCCAAGCTGGCTGCCCAGCAGGAAGAGCTGCGGCGGATGCTTGAAGAGCTGTCAAAAGGCGGCAAAAAGGATGGTGGCGGGCCCGATCCGGGCGGCGAAACCCAGAAAAAGATGGAAGAAACTGAGAATGACCTTGTAAATAAGCGTATTACGGCCGAAACCATTAAACGTCAGAATGAAATCATGGATAAGATGCTGGAATTCGAAAAAGCCGAGAAACAGAAGGAGATGGACAACGAAAGACAGTCAAATGAAGCAAAAAATCAACAAGAGAGTAACCCTGAGGGATTTTCGGAGTATAAAAGGCTTAGAGAAAAAGAAGCAGAGCTGCTGAAAACGGTCCCCCCGGCCCTTTCGCCGTTCTATAAGGGAAAGGTTTCGATCTATTTTAATGGTGTAGAGAAAAAATGACCCATGCAGAAGAAATGATCCGGGAGCAGAAAATATCGTTCCCCTCAGTTGCGGATAATATTGGCCTTGTGGAAAAGCTGGTCAATGAAATCTGTGGCGCTTACCATATATCGGAAGATCATTATGGTAATATTCTCGTGGCCGTAACTGAAGCTGTAAACAATGCGATCCAGCATGGCAATAAGCTGGACCCCGGTAAAAAAGTAAATCTTTCTTTTACCGCAAACACTACGATTCTTTCTTTTGAAGTTACCGACCAGGGCGAAGGATTTGATTTCGACACCCTGCCCGACCCTACCAATCCGGAAAATCTTGAAAAGCCAAATGGCCGCGGGGTTTTTCTGATGCGCCACCTGGCGGATAATGTAGTTTTCTCTGACTCCGGCCGCACCGTACAGCTGGATTTTACGTTGCAGAGCAAATAAATGGCGGGTGCGCCACAAATTCAGTTCACTTCTAAGGGAATTAAAATCAACCCGGGCAATACGCGCGCTTTACGCGCCTGGCTTCGCGCTGTTGCTGCAAAACATACCCGCCGGATCGGACATCTCATTTATATTTTTGTAACAGATGAATTCCTGCTCGGGATGAATGAGCAATATCTGAATCATAAAACGCTGACGGATATAATAACGTTTGATTATTCCGGAGACGAAAAACCAGCGAATATTATCAGCGGAGAAATTTATATTTCAATAGAACGGGTGAAGGAAAATGCGGAAAAATTCGGTGTTACAAAAAAAGACGAGCTCAACCGGGTGATGGCCCACGGACTTTTGCATCTCTGCGGTTTCGGGGATAAAACTTCCGCCGAAAAAAGGAGGATGATCGTAGAAGAAGAAAAAGCTTTAGCTTTACGTTAAAGAAAAACTGCATTTTCCATGAAAACACTTTTTACCTCGCTCCTCTTTTTGATCGGATCTGCCGGCATTGCACAAGCACCCACAAAATCGGCTCCTGCCAAAACCGCAGCGAAGCCTGCTGAACAGGCGCCCACGCAGAATTCCTCCGCTACAGTTCTGACTGAAAAACAAAAAGAGCTTTGCAAAGAATGGACTTTATCAAAAACGGAAAATTTCGGCGATCAGCACGATCCGACTGAGAAGCAAAAAAACGACCGGTTGCTTTTGCTAGCGGATGGGCATTACCGCTTAATTTTAAATGGCGTGGTTGAAGGTGGAACCTGGACACTTGATAAATCAAACGTCTGGCTGACCCTTACAAATGGAATTGGTGAGGTTAAAAAGTTCAAGATCCTTGAATCTACACCAACAAGTCTGAAGGTAGATTACCGCGATGAAATTGATATTCATAATATCTTGTATTATACTTCAGGACCCGCGCCATCAAAAGGGAAATAGCTCTTAATTATTCCTAAAAGCCGTCTGAACACACAAGTTTGGGCGGCTTTTGTGTTTCACGTGGAACCGGAGGGGAATTTTTCGTAAGCCGTTTCCGTACCTTTGCGCCCGCTATGCTAAGGAATTACGATATCATTGTTGTTGGCGCAGGTCACGCCGGATGTGAAGCAGCCGCTGCTGCAGCCAACCTGGGCTCTTCCGTTTTATTGATTACCATGAATATGCAGACCATTGCCCAGATGAGCTGCAATCCGGCGATGGGCGGTGTCGCGAAAGGCCAGATCGTGCGCGAAATTGACGCGCTTGGTGGTTATTCTGGAATTGTTACTGATAAAACAGCCATTCAGTTTCGCATGTTGAATCGCTCAAAAGGTCCGGCCATGTGGAGTCCGCGTGTGCAAAGTGATCGCTGGCGATTTGCTGAAGAATGGCGCCTGATGCTGGAAAAAACACCCAATGTAGATTTCTGGCAGGATATGGTAAGCGAGCTGTTATTTGAAGGAAACAAAGTTACTGGTGTTGTTACCGGTATGGGAATGAAGATCCGGGGCAAAGCGGTTGTGCTGACCAACGGGACTTTTTTAAATGGCATTATTCATATTGGCGAAAAGCAATTCGGCGGTGGTCGTACCGGAGAAAAGGCAGCAACAGGTATTACAGAACAGCTTGTAAAGCTTGGATTTGAAAGTGGGCGGATGAAAACGGGCACTCCGCCAAGGGTTGATGGCAGGTCGCTGAATTATTCCAAAATGGAAGAGCAGCAGGGTGATGAAAAGCCGGACAAGTTCTCATTTTCAGAAGAAACAAAACCATTGCAACGGCAGCGGTCTTGTCATATAACGTATACGAATACGGCAACGCATGAGATTTTGCGTACAGGCTTTGAACGGTCGCCCATGTTTGCCGGCCGCATACAAGGCCTGGGGCCACGTTACTGCCCTTCTATTGAGGATAAGATCAACCGTTTTGCAGATAAGGACCGGCACCAGTTGTTTATTGAGCCCGAGGGTTGGGATACTGTGGAAGTTTATGTCAATGGATTTTCCACATCATTGCCGGAGGAAGTTCAGCTGAAAGCTTTACAAACTGTACCAGGATTTGAGCAGGTTCGGATGTTTCGTCCGGGCTATGCTATTGAATACGATTATTTTCCCCCTGTCCAGCTTGATCTCACACTGCAGACGAAGCGTATTAAAAACCTTTATTTTGCAGGGCAGATCAATGGCACAACGGGCTACGAAGAAGCGGCTTGCCAGGGAATTATGGCCGGCATCAATGCGCATTTAAAGATCAATGATAAAGATCCGTTCGTCCTTCAGCGTTCAGAGGCATACATCGGTGTTCTCATTGATGATTTAGTCACAAAAGGAACTGAAGAGCCTTACCGTATGTTTACCTCCCGGGCTGAGTACCGGATTCTTTTGCGGCAGGATAATGCCGATATCCGGTTGACGCCAAAATCATACGAGCTGGGACTTGCAAAAAAAGACCGCTATGACAGGGCGATGGAAAAGACGAGGAATGTTGGACGGATTATCAGCTTTTTCAAAGAACAGAGCATCAGTCCGGAGGAGATCAATCCCACGTTGGACGAAATGGAGAGCGCGCCAATAGCACAAAAGGTAAAGCTTTTCAGCTTGTTATCCCGCCCGGGAATAACAGTGGAACATTTCAGGAATTCTTGTGTGCCGGCTACAGAATTCTTGTCGCAATTCCGCGAGGAAGACGTGATGCAGGCTGAAATTTTGATGAAATATGAAGGTTATATCCTTCGTGAGAGTGATCTTGCAGAGAAAGTCACCAGGCTTGAAAACGTAAAGCTCGATCGGGATACAGACTATGCACGGCTTACTTCATTATCCATTGAGGCGCGCGAAAAGCTTAATAAGATCCGGCCGTCTACGCTAGGCCAGGCGTCGAGGATCAGCGGGATCAGTCCGGCGGATATTTCGGTGCTGATGGTTTACATTGGCAGATAAAAACATTTTTTCAATGATATTAAGCGCCGTGTTTGTGGTATTAACCCAAATCCGGCGTTTTTTTTGGCCACGCCTGCCTGCCGACGCGATGGCCGGCACACTGGCAGGCAGGGATTACGCGGATTACGCGGAGTTACGGCCACGGATTACACGGAGTTGCACTGATTACACTGATTGCACGGAGAATATTCCGGTTCAATTTCAAAATTCATTTTATTTTAATAATATAATAAGCATCATAAATATCACTAATACAAATAGATAGTTAAATGCGTAATGATGCAAACTGATCAAACATTAGGCAATTATTGTTCCACGTGGAACTTTACTGAGAATAGTACAAAAAATGTTTATAAAAGGTTAATAAAAATGAGCAATTGAATTCAATTTACTAACTGATAACCAGTAGTTTTAGTATCAATTAAAATAAATGTTTCACGTGGAACAATCAATCACGATCAAAAAATGTCCGGTTTGTGGCGAAGAGGATCATAAAGACCTTCTTATCTGTCGGGATCATACCGCCACACAGGAGGATTTCCGGATTGTTGAATGCATGCAATGTGGATTCGCATTTACAAGCCCCAGGCCAGCGGATGAACGGCTGGGGGCGTATTATGCCTCCAAAGACTACATATCGCATTCAAACACGAAAAAAGGGCTGATCAGCGGGCTTTACCAGGTGGTTCGCAAACGAACTTTGCGTGGCAAGTTGGGGTTGCTCAACAAGGAGGCTGCGGCGAAAGGGTCAATTCTGGATATTGGATGCGGAACAGGGGAATTTTTGAACGTTTGCAAAACCGGTGGTTGGAAAGTGATAGGAGTGGAGCCGAACGAAGAGGCTCGCAAAAAAGCGATTGCGAATTATGAGCTGGATGTGCGCGAGGAAATTTATTTAGCCACTGCCGCTCCGGGAAGCTTTGACGCGATCACACTCTGGCATGTGCTTGAACATATTCCCAGGTTGCATGAACGGCTGCGACAGCTCAAAAGCCTGCTGAAAGCAGATGGCGTTTTGATCATTGCAGTACCCAACAGAAGCTCGCACGATGCCGCTTATTACGGGAAATTCTGGGCCGCCTATGATGTTCCGCGACACCTCTGGCATTTTCGTCCGCAGGACATGCGGAAGCTTTTGGACAGGTTCGGATTCAGCGTTCAGCAGGTGTTGCCGATGCGTTACGACAGCTATTACGTATCCATGCTCAGTGAAAAATACAAAACAGGTGGCATCAATTTTCTGCGCGCGGTTTACAGGGGCTGGCTTTCAAACCGGAAAGCGGGAATGGAGAAATGGTCCAGCCAGATCTATGTGATCCGGCACCTTTCGACAAGCTCAGGGTGCCAAGGGTAGGGTTAATGGTTTTGGCCTACCAAGCCGCAATTAATAACCGCGGTTATGAATGGTACCCTTCGCCCTTCGACCCTTCGAGAACCTCAGGGCTCAGGGCTCAGGGGTGTGGTTCAGGACTCAGGGTGCGGATCAGGGTGCGGATCAGGGGGTGGTTCTGACATACTAACCGCGGTTAGTAACCGTGCCCTTCGCCCTTCGAGAACCTCAGGGCTCAGGGTGCGGTTCAGGGTGCCGGGGAAGGTTCAGTGCATGGGCATTCTGGTCAACTAAAAGATATTTACTAACCGCGATTATTAATCACGGTTTAAATTTGCTGAATGACTAGGGTTACCTGCTGAGCCTATTGATGTGTGTGGATGAGAGATAGGTTCTGGTCTAATAGCCGCGGCTATTAACCGCGAGCATTAATCGCGGTTTATGTTTGTTGAATGACTATGGTTATCTCCTGGAGCCAATCGAAGGAATGTGAGTGAGGGTTTTGTCAACCAAGCCGCGGTAACCAAGCCGCGGCTATAAAGCGCGGCTATTAGCCGCGATTATTAATCGCGGTTTAAGTTGGCTGAATGAAGAGGATATCCTTTGGTCGTTCGGGAGGGGGGAATGGGTCTTCGCTTATCAGACTAAAAATCAAGCGGTTTCCAGTCATCACAAACACGGCGCGGCAATTTGGCATAAAACCCGCCTGGGGAATGTAACATATGGCTGTTAATTACTTGGTGCCGGTAGGCAGTATTTCATTTTAGTGTTTTAATAGTTTAGCCAAAGATCAATTAACGCTCTTTATATGGTGAAGGAGAAAAAAATCTTCGTGCTCGACACGTCGGTGATCATTTATGATCATATGGCAATCAAAAATTTCAAGGAGCACGATGTGGTGGTACCGATCACGGTGCTGGAAGAATTAGACAACTTTAAAAAGGGGAACGATACCAAGAACTTCGCAGCCAGGGAATTTACCCGGTATATCGACAAAATCTCAGCAGGACGCGTTTCGCTGCAGGAATGGATCAACATCAATGGCGCGGGCCACGGAATGTTCAAGATCGAGATGCACCAGAAGGCAAGCATTGATGCTGAGCAGATTTTCGGCGAGAAAAAGGCCGACCACAAAATAATAAACTCCGCGCTTTATTTATCGGAAAACAATCCGGGACGGAAGGTGGTTCTTGTTACCAAAGACATCAATCTCCGCATTAAAGCGAAATCGCTGAACCTTGCATCTGAAGATTATGAGACAGGGAAGATCAAGGACCCGAATGATCTTTACACCGGCAGCACGCTTACCGAAAAAGCGCCCCTTCAAACCATCAATGATCTTTATGAAAAGGAATCGGCCGTGGTGCCTCTGCCGCTGAAAAAACAAAAGCTGCCGGCCAACCATTTTTTTATTCTGAAGAATGGACAGAAGTCGGTGCTTTCCTGGTACAATCCTGTAACTGACCAGCTGGAACGCGTTAAGAAACAGTCGGCTTTTCATATTCAGCCGCGTAATGCTGAGCAGACATTCGCATTGGATGCCATCCTGCGGCCCGACATCCGGCTGATCACGATCCAGGGTGTGGCAGGCACGGGCAAAACGCTGCTTTCACTCGCGGGCGCGCTTGAACAAAGAAGAAATTACCACCAGATCTATCTCGCGCGCCCTGTCGTTCCGTTAAGCAATAAAGACATTGGTTATCTCCCCGGCGACATCAAGTCGAAACTCAATCCGTATATGGAACCGCTCTGGGATAATCTGAAATACATCAAGAGTCAGTTCAACGAAAAGGATAAAGAGTTTAAGCAGATCACCGAAATGGTGGAGAATGAAAAGCTGGTGGTTTGTCCGCTTGCCTACATCCGCGGTCGCAGTTTGTCGAACGTATTTTTCATTGTGGACGAGGCGCAAAACCTGACACCGCACGAAGTGAAAACCATCATCAGCCGGGCGGGGGAGAATACAAAAATTGTTTTCACAGGCGATATTTTCCAGATCGACACGCCCTATCTCGACACACAATCAAATGGTCTTTCCTACATGATCGATCGATTGAAGGGGAAAGAGCTATACGCGCATATCACGCTGCACAAAGGGGAAAGAAGCGAGCTGGCGAATTTGGCGAATGAGTATTTATAGTGTTGAAAGGGAAGGCGCAGGTAAAAATATCCACACACCGGCGATTTATTCATTTTCAGCGAATTGTATTTTTCTTTGTTATTGCAGGAAAAATATATTTTGGCATATAGATTGAAAATCAGCAACAAACTATAAAAGGAATCCATGAAAACAATGCTACACGTAAAACGAACAATGGCGTTGCTGTTGATCCTGATTTTGAACTTTGTCGCAACTGGCCAACTGTTTTCCCAGAATGATGGAATTGATATAAAAGTGGATCTGGATCCTGCTGATAATCCCCCGGCGTGGTATTCTGCCTGGTGGGTTTGGGTGGTTGGTCTTGCGGTTTTTGTGATCATAATTGTCGCGATCATCAGCGCGGGGAAGAAAAGATAGCCACACCTGCCTGCCAAAGCGAGGCCCTGCGCACTGGCAGGCAGGGATTACACAGATTTACACAGATTACCAGCTGCGATTAGCAGGATGGTATGAAATAAATTTCTTCGTGTCTTTTCTTCGTGTCCTTCCTGTCTTTGTGGCTATCATCTTTGTGTCTTTTATTGGCCACGGATTATGCGTTCCGATGCTTCTGGATAACACGGATTAAAACCTGGAACCAATTCCAATAATTCCAAATAGCTGATTATCAATAGGCAACAAATTAATGTAGATACATATATGTAGATACAGATATTGGCAGTATATTTGTTGTAAATAAAACAGAACCAAAAATTGAAAAACATGAAAACTAATTGGACCATTGATCCGATGCATTCGGAAATCCAGTTCAAGATCCGCCACCTGGTCATCTCGAACGTCACAGGAAATTTTGGAAAGTTCGACGCGGGAGTCGAAACAGAGAACGACGATTTTCAGACAGCGAAAATCCGGTTCACGATGGACGCAAACAGCATTGATACCGGGAATGAACAGCGCGACGCCCACCTGAAAAGCGCTGATTTTTTTGACGCGGCAAATCATCCGAAGCTTACTTTTCAATCGACGGAAGTGGTGACGCATGGCGATAACACGTTTACGCTCAAAGGCGATTTGACCATTCGCGGTACCACGCGTCTTGTTGAATTAAATGTGGAGTTCGGCGGATTAATGACCGATCCCTATGGCAATATAAAAGCCGGATTTGAAGTGACCGGAAAAATCAATCGCCGGGATTATGGCCTGAACTGGAGCGCGGTTACAGAGGCCGGCGGACTGGTTGTGAGTGATGAAGTTCGCATTGTCGCCGATGTGCAGTTTATGAAAGTGATCGCGGAAAAGGAAAAACTGCGGGAAACCGCAGAGGCACAGCGCAATTGATCGCGTTTTTCATGAAACCAGGGCCCGGCATGCGGAAGCGGATATTGTTTTAAAAAACAACATTTATTTACATTTCCATTCACCTGTGCGAATATGCAAAACGTGTGTATCCCGTTGCGGGCAAGGATTTCCACATCATTGCGTTTGAGAAAAACCGGGAATTTCTTAATTCCGTTTTTTACTGCAAAAAGCCTTGTACGTAAAAGATTCTGACATTGTCCGCTTTTTAACATAAAATGAATTAAATCCACGCGGATGCCAACCCAACCCGCATCGGGCATGGAAAGTGCAGTGAATTCTTGTCTAAAAAGCGATGGGGTATGGAGCAGTATATAGCAGGGTATGAAAGCATGACAGCGCATGAGCTGTCGAGGTATCTTACAAAAGAATTTCACACTAAAATCCGCCAGGCATTTGGCGCCGCATTGACACAGCTCGGAGCTTCACTGCATATCGAAAAGGTGAACGGTGAAGCAAAAGCGATTTATGGTCTGGTGAAAGGTCTGTGCGCCTTTTTTACTGAACACGCAGGAAAAGAAGAGCGGCTTTTGTTTCCGCTGGTGGCGGATACAGGGCAATCTTACAAAGCTTCCGCCACGACCTACGAAACCGAATCATTTGTTGATGATCTTAAAGAGGAGCATTATGCGCTGGGGGAAGGATTCATGAACCTCCGGCGGCTGACGAACAATTACAATTGTAATACGAGCGCAAGTCCATCGCGCAAACTGGCTTTCGGACACCTGAATGGAATAGAGCAAAATATAAAGCAGGACATTTTTATTGAAGAAGAATATTTGTTTCCGCGAATTTTGCGGATAAAGTGAAAACGAAAACGGATTGCCATGAAACCATTTTTACTTGCCACCGATTATTCCGAGGCCGCACGAAACGCGGGTGATTTTGCCGCGCATCTGGCGCAATCCTGTGGAAGCGAGCTGATCGTTTTTCATGCATGGACACCAACGCTCCCTGCGCCGGAAACTTCGCCCATTGTTCCTTTGGACGATGTCCGCAGGATTCAAAAAGAAGCGGTAGAAGCGGAAGCCGCCCGGCTGTCGAAGGCATTCCAGGTAAGAACGCGGGCCATCGAGCAGAGCGGTTTTGCGGGCGACGAAATCGAAGTTGTTTGTGAAGAAGAAGGCATCGGCCTGATCATTCTCGCCACCAGCCATCATAACGTGGTTGCCCGGTTTTTTGGCAGTGTCGCCACCTCTATGCTGCACAAGCTGAAATTCCCTATGCTGCTGGTTCCGGAATTTGTCACTTTTAAAGAGCCGCAAAAAGTGCTGCTTGCAACGGACCTGCATGATAGCGGCGACTGGCATGAGCTGGACACGTTAAAAGCGATAGCGCGACAGCTTAACTTTTCAATTCATATTATCAATGTAGTGAATGAAAAACAGGTTGCCGGGGTGGAGGAAAGCAGTGCCGGGGTAAGGCTGGAAAACAAGCTCCGCGAAATCGAGCACACCTGGCATTTTCCGGTTGACGAGGATATTCCGCATGCTGTATTGGAAACGGCCGAGCGCATAGGAGCCGGATGGATCGCCATGGTTCCGCATCAATTGCCCTGGTATAAAGAACTTTTTCACAAGAGCATTACTAAACAGCTGGCGTTCGTCACGCATCGTCCTTTGCTGGCGTTACCCAACGCGTGATAGCAATATTGCAACCCGCCTGCGCTAAAGCTTCGGCGGATAAATAAGCAATTTGCGATGAGCAATGTTTCGCGGAACAGAGGCATCTCTTCTGACCAACGTCATGTTTTTTCCTGACCCGCCTCATTACCCCCGATCCTATTCCTTTAGATATTTGACAAGATTCTGAACGAAAAAACATTCTAATGTCGACCCCAAACGCATACGATTTTTTCAGATTCAGAATGATTTCCTCTTGTTGCGTTAATAGACAATTAAAAATGTCATTACGCGGGTAGGCCTTGAGGAAACAGAAGACTCCCGGGGAAACCCCATCCCGGGGGTCTTTTTATATCTATTGCGATTGTGCCCGGGTTTCCTTATCATAGTGGTACGAAATTAACTCATCAGCTGCCAAACGAACTCCCGAAAATCAAAAATTTATTTGAATGGATCTTTTCCTTGAATATAAAAACGACATCGCATTTCTGTTTGCACGGGTTCTCCTTGGTGTGTTATTTTTTTTCCAGGGATATGATAAGATTTTCGGGCTTGGCTTAAAAAAGACCGAAGGTGGCGTTGAAGAAGCTTTGCGTCAAACCCATTTGCCGGGCAGTCTTATTAAAACGGTTACCGTAATTTCTTCATTTATTGAGTTTACCGGCGGATTATTTCTGCTTGCAGGCTGGCTGGTAGTACCTTCGCTTGTATTTTTAGGAATAAACCTGATCGTCGTTTCCGTCGCGATGAGTCTGCTACAACCACTATGGGATATGCGTTTCGTATGGCCGAGGATCGTGCTTGTATTGCTGTTACTACTCCTTCCTGATTCCTGGGACCGCCTCTCATTGGATAATATTTTCTTCCGGGAAAGTCTTACCCCATAGCCCGGTAATTAATGATGCCGATCAATCGGACCAATAAAAAAAACAACTTTTAATCCGTTTTTACGGAAAACAATCCAGGCAGGATCTTATTTCATAAGTTTCCCTGCCTTTTTTAATGTGCAATAACTGCATATTTCTCCACCTCTTCCCTTCATAAAAAAACGGAGAAACCGCTCCGGCAAAAAAATCCGGAGGTTCCGGCGACTGGCCGTTTTCTATGAATTTTCATTTGGACCCGAAGCTTTCGGGTTTGTAATTTTCGGTTAACAAAGTACCCCCGTATGCCCATATTGTAAAAAATAACGAACTTATGGACCTGAAAGTACCCGGCAGAATGACCGGTATTTAGTCTTAAATTGCCCCCGGAGAAATCCATCTACCCGTATGAAAAAAGTCCTATTGATTGAAGACAATGATCTGATGCGGAAAAACGCCGCTGAAATTCTGAAAATGGCAAACTATAGAGTGACCACTGCCGCTGATGGGAAAGAGGGGGTGCAGCTTGCTCAGACGGAATTACCTGACCTGATAATTTGCGACATTATGATGCCGGAGCTTGACGGGTTCGGCGTATTGCACATGCTTTCGAAAAACGTTGCAACAGCGGCCATCCCGTTTATTTTCCTGACCTCCAAGTCAGAAAAGTCGGACCACCGGAAAGGAATGTCGATGGGCGCGGATGATTATCTGACCAAAC
>DATDOQ010000449.1:0-3833 GCA_035293205.1 Bacteroidia bacterium | reverse complement strand
GTGGCCGCGCAGGCCTGAAATTCCCGCGGCTTTCCACATCTTATCAAATTCAGGTTCCAGCTCCGGACGCGTCATGACAAAAGTCGCGTTCATCCACGACCGGTCTTCCGGATCAAGAACAGTTCCGGCGAACAAGCTGTTGCGGTCAATCTCACCGTACATCGCTTTTGCTTTCAAATCATTCACCTTGCCGATCCAGGAAAGGCCGCCGTTTTGTTTCAGCCAGCGGAGCGTTAGCATGCAGACGTAAATAGGAAAAACCGGGGGCGTGTTGTACATCGATGCTCCTTTAATGTGAACCGCGTAATCAAGCATCGAAAGCATTTTGCGACCCGTTTTTCCAAGAATATCTTCGCGCAACGCAACCATCGTGGTTCCCGCAGGTCCCATATTTTTCTGCGCCCCGGCATATATAAGCGCGAATTGATTTCCGTCAACCGCTTTTGAAAAAATATCGGACGACATATCGCATACCATCGGAACAGGTGAAGCCGGAAATGATTTCATCTGTGTTCCATAGATCGTATTATTGGAAGTGACGTGTACGTAATCCGCGTCTTTCGGAATTTCAAATCCTTTCGGCACGTAAGCGAATTTTTTGTCTTCGGAGGACGCGATCACTTTCGTGCTGCCGATGATTTTCGCTTCTTTAATGGCTTTGCTCGCCCATACGCCGGTATTTACATAAGCGGCATAACCATCCGTGCGCAAAAGATTATAAGGCACCATTCCAAATTGCAGGCTGGCGCCTCCGCCCAGGAAAATTACCTGCCATCCTTCACCGATCCCTAAAAATTCTTTGACAAGCGCCCGCGTTTCATCGAGCACGGCTTCAAAGTTTTTGCTGCGGTGGGAAATTTCCAGCAAGGAAAGATCCAGCTGATCGAAATTCAGGCAAGCCGCCGCGGCCTGCTTCAGCACTTCTGGAGCAAGGATTCCCGGCCCCGGACTGAAATTGTGAACTTTTTTTGTGAGCACGGAAGATGCCATAAATGATTTTGAGTTTTATTCCTTAGATCCGGGAACAAAATTAGCATTTACGGACGGATGGCGGAAAAAAAATGGACCGGTTGTTCGCCGGCCCATCTGAAAAAGAACTAATTTTTTGGTGGCACAGTCGGTGCTTTCGCCAGAACACCTGCATTCCTGCGAACGAACCAGCGTATCGTAAACCATGATATTGCCACGATCACCCAAATCGGCCAGAGCAAAACGAGCACCGACAGAAATGTGCGGAAGCCGTTCCAACCCTTCAAAAAGGATTCGCCGAGCCGCGAGCCGAGTCCCGGCTGGTAGGCGCTGACGGAGCGTTCGCGGAGGATGAGTTCCTGGCGGATGTTTTCTCTTTGGTAGATCTGCATATTAATAGTGCTATAACGTACCTGGTCGTCGAAACGCAGATTTTCGATTAAAGAATTATCTGATTGTTCCTGCTTTCGCAGCATGCTTTCTTCTGCCTCCCCGATATCAGGCAGCTTTTTCCCTTTGTTGTCAATATTCGCTGCCATGCGCACATTAAATTTGGCAAGGCGATTTTGCGCGAGCTGGTTCGAAACCACTTCGAGTGTGATATCCTGCGTATTGATGTTGCGATGATCCAGGTAATCGATCAAAGGAACGAGCGAGGTTAAAAAAGTATCCAGCTTTTCTGACGGAACGCGCAATGTGAGCGTGTTGGTCACCATAAACCGCATCGTTTCCAGGGAAGAATCTGTGCTGACATGCACTAAATTCATTGAAAGCATTTCGCTTCGCAGCTTTGTATCAGCCACGTATCCGCCAAAATGACCCGTAATCTTCTCAATGGAATAAGTTGCGCGGGGCACATTCAGCGCCCGGAACCGGATCTCCGCGGTACGAATAAATCTATGCGTGCTGTCGAGGCGGTTGGCGCGCGCGGCAGAGGATGACACAACCTGCGTTAATGCTTTCTGGCTGGGATTTGACGAAATGCCGGCAGATGCGACTTGTGTCGCAAAGTTCAATGAACCGTAAGCATCAGTTACAGTTAATGTATAAGTACCATTATCTGAACTTTTATCCTTTGTCCAATCCTGGGAACTCGATTTCTCCTCCTGAGGAGCAGGTTTCTGATGATCAGGTTCGGTATTATAAACCATCGAGTCAGCAAAACGTTTGGTCCTTGATTCGGGGGATTGATCACTGTTACACGCGAACAGCAGGGCAATGGCTAAAAAAAATGTGGGAATTGAAAACTGGAATGGTTTCATGGGTAGCGGTTTTAAAAGCAAATTACGCCGCTTCTGTTTCCCCTTTCCGTTTTTTTAAAACATTAACAAGTTTCTGCTACCCAGCGCCAGATAAAACCGGGGTTGTTTTTTTTCTGCGAAACAGCTTTTTCTTCTTTTCGTTGGATGGCGCGCCTGCTTCCGTCGGACGTTTGCTCCCTTTGGGATCAATGTACTTGTTATCATTCGGGGTTTTGGGATTGGCCACATCCACATCATTTTCAAGCACCCATTTTCCTTTTTTCCAGTAATACGCATCATAGGAAAATGTCTGGCTGTAAAACTGGTATATTCCTTCCGCGCCGGCGATCTCGGGAGCCAGATGGTCGAATACGATACGCTTGTTATTGTCTTCGTAACGTAGCGTCATGACCAGATCAGCGCGAAATTCAAAAATGACCCGTTTGGAAGAACGTTTTCCTTTATGAAAAAGATTTTTTTCACCAAAAACCGGCTTGCCGTCCTTTGCAAATGTGAGCACATCGATCATTTTTTTCCAGGTAAGATGATTGTTTCCATCCCATCCCAACAACGTGTAATAATCTTCTTTTTTATTATTCGTGCGAATGATCTTGTAATATAATGCGCCGTACCATTTTTCTGTGGAAAGTGTCGCTAATTCCGCGTTCTGGATCTCCGCCGATTTATCCACAAGATCATAAAGCACAAATGTTCTTTTTTGCCGGCGGTTGATGCCTTTGAGCTTACTTTCGTTCACCAGCAGGAAGCCATAATACATATACGTGCCGTCTTCCTTCGGAATATTCCAGTTAAAAATGCGGAATGCCTCATCAGGCGAGGTAAGCCGACCAATGAATTTTAAAGAATCAAACGGGTAATCGAACGACCCTTCCAGCGATAAAGCCTGGCGCATGGTAGCGATGAATTTTTCATTTGCGCGGAATTTTACCTGGTCTTTACCCTTAAAAAGAACCGGTTCCATTTTTTTCATGGAATCTTCAAGGGCCATCAGCGGCTTGTCCGTTTCCTTTCCAGCTTGTCCATAAGCAGACAAGGAAAGCAGGAAATAAAACAAGAGCCCAAAGCTGGTTTTCATAGGGTAATTAAGGTGAACGGGAATAAATACAAATTTAGTGCATCGGCACAGCTTTACCAGCGCGGTGAAATGGTATAAAATGCTAAAAAATAGCCACGGATTTACGCGAATTACACGGATTAAGAGCCGCGGATTACACGGATTTACACGGATTACAGGGAACTATTAGGGATGCAGGGATTCTTTCTTCTGCAGCAATTCATCCTTTGTTTCGCGATGGGCTTCATCATCCACACAACAATCCACCGGACAAACGGCAGCGCATTGGGGCTCATCATGGAATCCAACGCACTCGGTGCACTTGTCGGATACGATGTAATACAGATCCATATTCACGGGAGGTTGCGGGTCACCGGCATCGCAGGCTAAGCCGGTTTTGGAGGTGAACATGCCTTTCAGCGTGGTTCCGTCTGCAAACCGCCATTCCGCGCCGCCTTCATAAATAGCGTTATTCGGACATTCCGGTTCGCAGGCGCCGCAGTTTATGCATTCTTCGGTGATCTTGATGGCCATAGGGCTGAATGCTT
>DATDOQ010000448.1:0-6818 GCA_035293205.1 Bacteroidia bacterium | reverse complement strand
GTCACGGCGGCCTGCTTCATTCTCACAGGGTTATCGCTCCTGCTGACCGGCAATGAAAAATCATCTGCCGGTTTTTTACGACTTTTTTTTCCACTACTTGTGCTGGTTGCGGGCTGCCTCCGGCTCATTGATTTTATTTTCCCTGTTCAGCTTTCCATCGACCTGGCGCTTTACGGACCTGAGGTTCTGAAGCAAACGGTTCAAGGCAGGATGGAGTCAGGTCCGGCCTTTAATTTCATCCTGGCGGGAGCGGCAATACTATTTCTAAACGGGAAAAAAACAATTCTTTATGCGCAGATCTGCGCTTTGGTTCTGCTCAGCTTCAGTCTGCTGCCATTGGTCAACTATTTATACAGCACACCTGTTTCGCTCCGCTGGGATTTTACTACCTACATGGCATTTAATACAACTTTGAGTTTCCTTCTGGTCAGTCTATGCATTCTGTTTGTAAAGCCGGGCAATGGTATCATGGCCTTATGGTCTGGTAAAGGAGTAGGCAGCATCATGATCAGGCGCTTGCTGCCCATTATTTTATTTACACTTATTTTATTGGGTTTTTTGCGCCAGCTCGGATTAAATGCCGGTTATTACAGCGCTGAATTCGGCACCGCTTTTTTGCTCGTTTTTACAATCATATTGCTTTCCGGTCTTATCGGCATCAATGGATTTTACCTCAACAACATTGAATTCCACCGGACAAAATCAGAAGAAAAATACAAAAAGCTGATCGACGAAGTCGGTGACGTGCTTTATACAAGCGATTTCAAAGGGCACTTCATGTTTCTGAATGAACGGGTTTTTAAGCTGACGGGCTTCAGGAGCGAAGAACTGATCGGAAGACATTTCACGGAAATCATAGAGGACGGCTGGAAAATGCGGACGGCTGAATTTTATAAAAAACAATTTTCAGAACGCATTCCGGAGACTATCTTCATCCTTCCCATTGTGACCAAATCAGGCAATGTCAAATGGGTGGAACAAACCGTTTCCACGATCGAAGAAAATGGCCTGATCCAGGGTTTCCAGTGCGTTGTGCGGGATGTTACGGAACGAAAGGAAATGGAAGCGAAGCTTTTTGAGCGTGACACACAAATTCAGACGATCTTTCAGAATGCCCCTGATGCCGTAATCCTGATCGATGAGGAAGGTGTAATTGAGAAATGGAATCCAAAAGCGGAAGAACTGTTTGGCTGGGTGGAAAAAGATATTACAGGCAAACATCTGCACAAGACAATCATTCCGCAACGTTTCCGTGAAGCGTACAGGTTTGGCCTGAAAGATTTCCTCAACACCATGTCAGAACCGGCATTAAAAAAGCCGCTTGAACTAACTGTGGTCAATAAAGACAACATTGAGTTTGAGGTATCCCTGAGCATTTCACCGACGGTTTCAAACGGAAAACATTTGTTTATCGGATTTATCCGTGATATCACCGCAAAGAAAAAATTTGAAAACATCTTAAGAAAAAGCGAAGCGCGGCTTTCGGAAGCGCAAAAGATCGGACATATCGGAAACTGGGAATATGATATGCAGTCGAATGAGCTGTTCTGGTCGAACGAACTCTTCCGGATCCTGGGAAAGGATCCGGAATCTTTCTCACCCACCTACAACGGGTTCCTGTCATGCATACATGAGGAAGATGTTGAAGCCGTTAAAAATTCAATCCGTAAGGCCGAAGACGGCAATTCATTCAACATTAATTTCCGTATCCGTATACAGGAAAATATCCTGAAGTTTGTGCGCGGTGAAGGATATATTCTGTTTGATGCAGCAGGCAATCCAAAAAAACAGATCGGTATTTTGCAGGATATCACCTCGCAGAAAATTGTGGAGCGCGAACTGATCCATGCCAGCCAGACAGCGGTGGAAGCCAAAAAAGCGAAAGATTTATTCCTGGCAAATATGAGCCACGAGATCCGCACACCTATTAATGCCATCATCGGTTTTTCAAAATTGTTGAGCGAAACCAGGCTAAGCGAAAAACAGCTGGAATATCTGAACCCCATTATTTATTCTGCCGACAACCTGATTGTTATTATCAATGATATTCTCGATTTTTCAAAAATAGAAGCGGGAAAAATAGAATTTGAAAAAATTGCTTTTTCATTGCCTGAGCTTATCGACAGCATCCGGAAAATATTCAAGGTCAAGGCAAAAGAAAAGAATATCAGGTTGAGCATATCCATCGATTCACGTATACCTGCTGAGCTTACGGGCGATCCAACGAGATTGAGCCAGATCCTGAGCAACCTCGTGAGCAATGGTATAAAATTTTCCAGGCCAAACGGCAGCGTGCGTATTTCAGCAGATTATGTTCCCGAAAGTTATCGTGACGATAACAGCAATACGGCCAGGGTGCAGTTTCGCGTAATGGATACCGGAATCGGCATATCGGCGGATAAAATAAAAACCATTTTCGACAGCTTCACCCAGGCCAAAGCCGAAACCACGCGGATCTATGGCGGTACCGGGTTGGGACTGACCATTGTAAAACAGCTGATCGAATTGCAGGGTGGAAAAATTGAAGTGCAAAGCACAGAAGATGAAGGAAGCCTGTTTTCCTTTGATCTGAAATTTGGCAAAGCAGCAAAGTCAGAGGAAGAATCTATCGATGCGCTCATTCCGGAGAACAGTGTTTATTTGCCAAATCTCAAAGTCTTGCTGGTTGAAGACAATCCCATTAATCAAAAGTTAACCTCCATTATTCTGCGCGGCTGGAAATTCGATGTAGACATCGCGGAAAACGGGAAAATTGCAATCGACAAGATGAATGCAAAGGATTACGATCTCATCCTCATGGATATCCAGATGCCGGAAATGGACGGCTATGAGACCACGCAATATGTCCGGCATGTTCTGAATAATGAGAGCATACCTATTATGGCAATGACGGCTCACGCTTTTTCCGGTGAACTGGAAAAATGCCTCGACGCCGGAATGAACGATTACCTCACCAAACCATTCGAACCGGCTGTGCTCTATTCCAAGATAGCCACACTGATGAAGCCTGAATTCCAAAAGGAGGTAAAAAGGTAGAGGGTAAAGTGGTAGGCAGGAGGCGGAATGAATGTGGTAATCCTCCTACGCCCCAATAGCCATCGGGGCTTCGGCGGACAAGTGTGCTAATGAGTTAATGTGTTAATTTGCTAATTTATATTCGGTCGGACATCAGATAAAGCCCGGAAGATTGAAAATTGAAAGATTGAAGATTGCCTATTGCTAATTGTTGATTGATTGGTTGCTTGCAGGCACCTGGCAAGAAGATTGAAAATTGCCCTTCTAAATACTATCTTCGTGTTGAAATAACACGTTTGAAAAAGCTGCTTTTTATTCTTTTGGCTGCGCTGCCGGCACTCTTCAGCTCCTGCCGCAAGGGTTCGCCTTCGTGGGAAACGGGACTTTTATTTCCAATTGCGTATGGGTCCATTTCGATTGACAACCTGATCACCGATAGCCTGATCACGGAAGGCGCGGATGGATCGGTGCGACTGGTCTATTCCACTAAAATCGCCGGGCTGACAGATTCACTTTTCGAAATTCCGGACACTTCGATAATTAATTCTTACAATATTCCATTCGGCAGTGTCATTTTTAACCCCGGCGACTGGATCACGCCGACCAATAATCCAACACAAACGACTTATGCCCTGGGAAATGTGGAGCTGGTGATGGGTATTCTTTCCGAAGGCATTATTACCCTTCAGCTGAAAAATGACATCCGCCGCCGTGTGATCCTCAATTACGAAATTCCATGCGCGTCCATCAATGGTGATCCGTTCGATACCAGCTTTGTGGTCAATGCCGCACCGGATTCATTGAATGCGTCTTACCTGACAGCGGTAATCGACCTGAGCGGATATACATTCAGCTTTACAGGCACAAATAATAACATGGTCAATACGATCACTACGATCTTTTCCGCGCGCATCGATCCAACGGAAACGCTGCCGGTCACGGTTTACAATACGGATTCGGTAGCGGCGATCAATACATTCGGCGGGATCAAACCATATTATATCCGCGGTTATTTTGGTTCTGAAACCACGATGGCAGGACCGGAAGAAACGGGAATGTCTTTTTTCAACCGTGTGCAATCGGGCGCGATCGGGCTTGATTCGCTAACCATGAATTTACGACTGACGAATTATATTGGAATGGACGCACGTATTACCGTCAACAGTCTTTGGTCGAGAAATACACGTACAGGGCAATCGGTTTACATGAACAACAGCATGATCGGCGCGCCTATCAATGTGGACCGTGCAACCTATGCAACAGGAACACCGCCATCGAATCCGAGCGTTTATAATTTCAGTTTCAACAATGCGAATTCAAATGCCAAAGCGCTGGTTGAAAATATGCCGGACAAGCTCGGGTATGCCATTTCAATCCTGACAAATCCGCTGGGAAATGTTTCCGGAAACAATGATTTCTTTTTTGCCAATTACGGCATCGATGCGCAGCTGGATGTGGAGCTGCCGTTAAATTTTTATGCTGACCAGCTTGTTTTTGAGGATACGATGGAAATGAGCTTTGCTTCAGTTGAAAACAAAGAAAAAATACTCCGCGGACATCTCACCCTGCTCGCTTCCAACAGCTTTCCGTTTACTGCCGGACTCCAGGTTTTCCTGATGGATGCGAATAACCAGGTGCTCGATTCCATCATCCCGCTGCCGGGAATCATAAATAGCGGCGCAACCATGTCCGTGAATAATTACATTGTTTCAGCAGGGTTCAGCAACACGCAGATTCATATACCGCTCAACGAGTCGCAGACCCAGGCGTTGCTCAACAGCACACGTTTGATTTTCCGCGCTACGTTTGACACGAACAGCGCCCCCGGTTATGTGAAAATTTACAGCACCAACCGTCTTGATCTTCAGCTAACCGCAGATTTTGATTATTTTATCGGGGATTAAATATTTGGTTATAACTGCGATCCGGAATAAGGTGTATTAGTGAAAAATACTTTATTGTTCATTGCTGCCGTATTAAAAATTTAACCGCTGAGTGCCGATAGCTATCGGTACGCTGAGAAAATAAACCGCAGAGTGCCGATAGCTATCGGCGCACAGAGCTTGAAGAACAAAAGGGAAATGGCAAAGAACGAAATAACAGATGGTCTGAGTAGAGTGGCTGATAAATCTGTCTCCGCGTGCCGATGGCTATCGGCACATTGCGAAAAACTCCGCGTACCGATAGCTATCGGCACTCTACGGTTATCAGAAGATATGTTTGCGCGAAATAAATTTCCATTTTAGGAATTTAGTCCAGGTATGACCCAACCCTTCTTATTGCAAAAGCGTATTTATAATAAACGGGCGGCAGCCTTTGTTTTCGTTTTATTTATTATGGGAAAATTGCACGCGCAGGATCCGATGGTGAATGCCTGGCAGCCCTGGTGGCCTGATGCCGATACGGTGAGGCGGCATGCTATCACTTTTTCAGGAGAATACTCGACCGCGTCGGATGCGCTGAGCAATTCATTCGTGCAGGATTATTACCAGGGAGAATTTCTTGATTCGGGCAAAAAAGCCCGGCAGGAGGAAATGCTGATTTCATCGAACCGGCTGGGGATTTATAACGGCTACAGCGCTTCTTATTCCTGGCGCAACAATCCGGATACTTTGCGATGGGAATTCACCGCAGCCATCCGCGACAGGAAGGCGCTGTACGGAAAATTTTCCGCCGACGCATTCCGTCTCGCGTTTGAGGGCAACCGCGCTTTCGAAGGATCCACAGCTGATCTGGGTGGCTCGCACCTTACCTACCTGCACTGGCAGCAACTGCAATTACAAGTCAGCTACTATGCATTAAACAAACGCTCAGTTGCTTCCTTTGGATTCTCCGTGCTGAATGGTCAGCAACTGCAGGAAATCAATATCCGGGAAGGAAAACTGTTCACCGCTTCAAACGGCACTTCGATCGACATGACTACGGATGCGAGCTATTACAGCAGCGACACAGCGCGCACGCGCTTTTTCAGCAACAATGGAGCAGGCACCAGCTTTAATTTTCGTTTCAGCACGTACCTGAATGATTCGGCGCCCTTCCTGCATCATTTTTCATTTTTGTTGCAGGACCTTGGTTATATCAGCTGGAATAAGAACGCGCTGATTTATAATGTGGACACCAGCGAACATTTTGAGGGTGTGGATGTGAGTGATTATATTTTGAATCCTTCAGATATTCCGGCTTTGCCCACTAAAGATTCGCTCATTGGCGCACCTTCCAAAGGACGTGTCATCACATTTTTGCCCATGGGTCTGCGGGCGCAATACACCTTGTTCACTCCCTGGCGCATGTGGATGGCTGCCGATGTACGCGCATGGAGCTACACGCAGTCCGCGCCGCAATTTTCACTGCTGGGCGGATGGAAAGGTAAAAAAGAAAAAGTTTTTCTGCACAGCGGAATTTCCTGGGGGGGATTTACAACATGGCAGGTTCCATTTGAGCTTCACTGGAACATAAATAGCCGTTTTGGCGTAACTTTAGGTACAACAAATCTTGCCGGGTACATGCTCCCTGAAAAAATGCGCGCGCAGGGCTTATATACGAATCTGACGGTTGCATTTTAAAATAACTTGACATGAAGAAGTTGCTGGTGATTTTTTGCTTGATTTTTTCAGGATTTCTTGGAGGGCAGAATGCTGATAAATGGGAACAGATCTACGGTGGTCCAGGGCCGGATATTGGTTACAGTGTAAAAACATGTCCTGACTCGGGCTACATTGTCGCCGGAAGCTACTCAAGCGCCGGAATTTCTGACGGTTACATTATCCGCACGGATGATCTTGGTCTTATTGTTTGGTCAAAAT
>DATDOQ010000447.1:0-3854 GCA_035293205.1 Bacteroidia bacterium | reverse complement strand
GAGGGTTCGCATATCTGTCATTTTTACCAATGAAAAAGGACGGAAAGGTACTAAAAAAGGGCGAGCCGGCAGAGGGATAATGAAAGCATAAGCTCATTCCACTTCCGGCGGATTGTGCATTAGCTCCGCCATTCACGCTTGCTTCTCACCGCACATCAGGCGAACTTTTTTCGCCTGATGTGCACCCGGGTGTTCCTCACCCGGGCCCCCGGCTGATCGCGCGACAGCTCAGCCTTCACGTTTTACAATGGCAGATCGGGCTCAAAAGCATGACATATAAGCTGAATGCAATGTCTCAGCGATGGATTTTCTTATGTCGCAGGGAAAAGCCGGGTGAGGAACACCCGGCTGCACGCTTAGCTCCCTATCAGAGCTAAGCGTGCTATGCGACGATCGTAAAAATGCAGATTTCAGGTTTATTCTCCGTTCGTTTCCTGTTTTTCTAATCCACTTCCGACACGCCACCCGAAACAATGAATTTCATAGCCTCCGAGGCCGGAACATCCAGCGGCGAAATATTTTGCCGGGGAACGATGAGCAGCCGGCCTGATATAGCGTAGGACATGGGAATATAAACGGCGACAAACTCGTTGCTTAATCCCAATTCAGAAAGATCATCGTCCGTGATAAAACCGATCTCGCGCGTACCCGTTTCTTTATTGGTAACAACAAAAACAGGGCGCTGGAAAACGCGCTTGTTGCCGATGAAAGCAGAAGTGAAATCCTTGATCGGAGAATAAATCAGCCGGACGAAAGGAATTTTTTCGAGAAACTTTCCCGATTCTTCAATAAAGAACCTGGCGACTAAGTTCGACCCGATGACTCCTGCAAGGAAAATGATCAGCACGATCGCGAGCAATACAAGGAATGGATCCGCGTAAGGGTGTACCATCACGTCGAGCCTGCTGAACAAGCCGCTGATCCATGCGAAAAGCTGGTACAGGACAAAAATGGTGATCGATACCGGAACAAGGATGATCAGTCCCTGGATGAAATAGCGGATAAAGTTTTTCATGCGGCAAAGTTCATGAAAAAACTGCTGTTGTTAATCGGAAGAAACTGCCATTAAACAACAATCCGGTAAAGAACCGGCCGGCTGGGTGCCGCGTCATTTTCAAAGGCCGCTGTCTGGAGGTTCAAAAAATACGCGCCGTCAAACACTTCGTTGGGAACGTAAATGAATTCCGTGATCGTGCGGCTGAATTGTGTGTTGGCGGGGTATTCCCAAAACGCGCGGTGCGCAAGCAATTTTCCGCCGTCTTTTTCCCGGTCTACCGATGGAAGGTCGATCAGCAAATGCTGCACGCCCGTTTCTGCCAGGAATTTTGCAGCCGCTTCCTCAAGGTACGGCGGATTAGTATCAGACCAGTTCATCGCCAGCTTAGCCCCAGAATTTGCAACCGTGCGTAGCACCACTGCTTCCGGTCTTTTTCCTTCGAGCAAAATTTCCAATTGTTTGCGCGTGATCAGGAAATCGCCGTTCTCCTGCTGCTCGGGCAAAACGGTGATGAGCTCCGCGATAAAAAACCAGTTGCGCAGATGCGCGTTCACATTTTCAATCTCCGGTGAGATATGGCCGACACATTCCGTATGCGTTCCATGGCCATGTGGATTAAAAACGATCGTGCGGAAATTCACTGATCCGCCCTCCTTCACCGCGCCTGTCCAGTTGCCACTCCTCACCGGTTCAAATTTCGCCTGTTCCACATACCATGCACGCGCCCCATGCGGCGAAACCGGGATTGAAATATCGTGCGGACGCGATAAATCCACTTTATAGGTTTTGCCTTTATGGGTGATGGTTGCAAACATTTGTACGAAATACGAATGGGTACGAAACTACGAAATACGAAATAGTACGAACCCGATGGCTATCGGGTACGAATAGGTACGAAACTACGAAACTACCAGGATCTTGATAACTCACTTCAACATCCAATCAGGTTATACCCGATCAAAAAATTCTGATTATCGCGCCATTTGATCCAGCCTTTTACACGGCTCTCTTCTTTATGATTTTCATCGAAGCGGATAACTTCCACGTACATCCATTTTCCTTCCACTTTCAACGGAAGGATCTGCTGGCGTTCACCGGCCTGCATCTTTGAAGCGATTTTCTGTTTCGCGGACTTTTCAGCGGGTTTTGTAAACAGGAATGGATCATTGGCAAAGATCTCCACATTGGCAACCGTTTGAAAAAAAGCATGCCAGTTCTGGAATTGAATATCGGGTCCCAGTTGCACCCATTTTGTTTCGCCTGTTTTTTTGTTCGTTATGATCCGTGCCCATTGACCTTCTTTTTCGAGACAGAAAAAATCCAGCCGGTTGATCTCAGGTCCGATGTAAAAAATTTCCGGGTTGAACCAGGCGGGCACGCTGTCTTGCTCCGTGGTGGCGAATCCCGGTTTTAATTGCAATGACAATGAATCGCGCTCGAAAAAGATCTTATCATGCGGCTGGCGGTCATTCGCATTTTTAAAAAAATCGATATGAAAATGGTTGTAGGGAGCTGCATGCACCACACCAATTCCATTACGCTCAGCGAATCCGTCAGCTTGAACTGGTTGATGAAGGAAAAATGGGAAAAGGAAGAGTAGAAATGCTTTTTGAATGGACATTTCCGGAAGATGAATCTAAATATAACGAAAAATCACGACTGTTAAAATTAATACCCCATTTATTGAATTTAGTTACGCTTACATGGCTTTTTTGCGGTTCAATCTGCGAAAATCTGTGAAATCTGTGGCTTCTTTTAAGACGGTCCTGCTGTTTTATTTGCCACAGATTACACAGATTTACACAGATTTTTTTCAACCATGCAATTAGGTTGCAGCAGCGTGGTATAGCGGGAGAGGTGCTTCACCTGAAGCCGCTTTTATACCACAAAAAGAGAAGCTGCTATTCGGTCCGTGAAAAGTTTTCCTGAGGTTGATAAAAAATACAACTCAGCATCCTGAATAACGTGCCCGGAACGGATCCACGGTTCCAGCTTGTCTTGCAGCTCCTGGCGGTTAACGAATGGAAATTTCATTGCAATTTTTCCGGTATCAATTCCCCATTTAGTGCGCAAACGGGTAAGCACATATTCATTGAATTGTTCTTGCGGTTTCAGAATTTCTTCCGTCCAGGCAGGAGCGCCGGATCCGATCAGCTGAATATATTTCGTGTTGCTTGATACATTCCAGCGCCGCGTATTGTTTTGAAGACTATGCGCGGAAGGTCCTATTCCGAGATACGGCTCACCAAACCAATAGCTGCTGTTATGTTGCGCGATAAACCCGGTCTTCGCGAAATTGGAGATCTCGTAATGTTCAAAACCCATTTCCGCTGTAAAACGCGCCAGTTCGAGAAAATGAGCAGCAGCCTCCTCTTCATTCACCGGTTTTGCAATTCCTTTTTTCACCTGGTGCGCCAGTGCCGTTCGTGGCTCTACAGTCAGGCAATATGCGGAAAGATGCGGCACATTTAGCTGGCGGAATTCTTCGAGATTTTTTTGCCAGTCTTCCATCGTCAACCCTGGAATTCCATAGATCAAATCAATTGTGATGTTGGTGAATCCCGCGTCCTGTGCCTTTTTCACTGCCGACTTTGCCTCAGCCGCGGAATGGATGCGATTCATCAAACGCAGGTCTTCGTCGCGAAAAGATTGGATGCCGATGCTCAGCCGGTTGACGGGTGTTTTTTTTAATTCGCGGAGAAATTCCGTAGAAAGATCATCCGGGTTTGCTTCGAGTGTTATTTCAGCATTAGCTGCAATATTAAAATGCCGGGAAATTTCAGTAAAAATAGTTTCCAGCTCATCGCGCGAAAGAATGGACGGCGTTCCTCCCCCGAAATAAATGGTTTTTAATTCA
>DATDOQ010000446.1:0-14414 GCA_035293205.1 Bacteroidia bacterium | reverse complement strand
CCGTTTGCATCTGAAGCCAATCCTGTCCCTGATGCAAAATAAGGAATGGATTTTGTTTTTTTCCCAACGGCTAAGCATATCATATTGCCGGGATTTTTCAATACAGCGATTTGCGCAGCATAATATTGACCGCCTTCATCATCATATTGTTTACAAAAATATCGTATCGCGAAAGGTTTTTTTTCTAAAACCAGGGAATCAATGCTGCTATCTATTCGAAAGATGCTGTCACCCTGTATAAATGTTATATAATTAGAATTATTTACCTGCCCATTCAAAATAACTGAAAGGGTTAAAATAAACAGGACCGTCGAAATAATAATTGTTGCAAATTTCTTCATCATAGCAGGCACACGGAAAATAAGCTTCGGGCTATTTCCCGATCATACCAAATCTAACCAATTTAAGGCCTACTTACCCTGTCAATTACTTTTTAGCAATTCTCCCCTGAAACCATCCGATTTTTAGTTCCACGCCTTACCTTTAGGCAACCTTGAATTTCACCGTCTATAAATCCTCCGCAGGCTCGGGTAAAACTTTTACCCTCGTAAAGGAATACTTGCGCCTTGCCCTCGACGATACGGCCGACCCGCCGCAACGCTACCGGGAGATACTCGCTATTACTTTCACGAACAAGGCGGCGGCGGAGATGAAAGAACGGATCATCCGCGCCTTGAAGGAAATCGCTGATCCGGCAGGTGGAGCTTCTGCAATGGGTGATATTTTAGCCGTTGAATTGAAACTCGATCTTCGTATACTGGCCTCCCGCGCGCGGCATGTGCTGGAAGCAATTCTTCATAATTACACCGATTTCGCTATTGGCACCATCGATAGCTTTACACACCGCATCGTGCGCGCATTTGCGCATGATCTTCACCTGCCCGTGAATTTTGAAGTAGAGCTGGATTCGGATAAAATAATCCGCCAGGCTGTCGATATTCTCCTCACGCGCATCGGCGAAGATCCGGAGCTGACAAAAGTTCTCGTCGCATTTTCCCAATCACGCGCGGATGAAGAAAAGCACTGGTCGGTGGAACATGATTTGCGCGATATTGCCGAACAATTGCTCAAAGAGGAAGGCGCCGCTTATGCCGAAAAACTTCGCGCGCTACAACCAGGTGATTTTCTCGCCATCCATTCCAAATTATCAAAGACAACAAAAATATTCGAGGAGAAAGTTAAGGCTATCGCTCCAGCGGTGGTGAAGCGCGCTGAAACGGCCGGACTTACAATTGATGATTTCGCGTCCACAGGAAGTGGCATCATGGGAAGATTTACGGCTTATTCCAACGGTAAGCTGGATAAATTTGGCGACTACAATTCAAAAGCTGATTCGTCCTACTTAAGTGGGAAATATCATTCCGGCAAGGCGGATGCCGCGGCAAAGGCGGAGATAAATGCCATGCAGCCTTTTCTGACCGAAAGTTGGAGTAAGCTGGAAGAATTACGTGAAAACGAATATGGAGAATACGCGCTTCGTGGCATTCTCATGCAGAAAATTTACGCTACTGCGGTTTTGAATGAGCTGGAAAAAATTATTTTTAATTTCCGGACCGAAGACAACATACTTCACATTTCAGAATTCAATCGCCTCATTGCAAAAGTGGTGTTTGAAGAGCCGGTGCCGTTTATTTATGAACGCCTCGGTGAAAAATACAGGAATTACCTCATCGACGAATTCCAGGATACTTCCGCTGTGCAATGGCAGAATTTGCTCCCGCTGATCGATAATGCGCTGGCCGGTGGCAATTTCAACATGCTGGTGGGTGATGGTAAACAGGCTATTTACCGGTGGCGCGGGGGAGAAGTGGAACAGTTTACGGGACTATCTTCAACTCCCGCCCCGCATCCCAATCCGCTCGTTCGTGAAAGACTGGCCAGCCTTGCGCGTAATTATCGCGATAAAAATCTTGCCACCAACCGTCGCAGCAAAAAGGAGGTTGTTTTATTTAACAACGACTTTTTTCATCATCTTGCCGCAAGGCTTCCTGACGGACAGAAAAGGATCTACCACGAGCTGAAACAGGAGTTTCTTGACGGAAATGATGGCGGCTATGTCCGGATTGAAGCGCTGGATCTTCACAATGGGCCTTTGAGTCCGGAAGAAATCTTTATAACAAAAACCGTTGAGTGTATACAGCAGCTGAAAACGGAGGGCTGGAAATACCAGGACATTGCTGTATTGACGCGGACCAACAAGGAAGGAAGCCTGCTGTCGGCCGCGCTGCTTGATGCCGGCATCCAGGTATTATCGCCTGAGTCGCTTCTGCTACGGCAATCGCCATCCGTCAACTTTATCGTAGCCATCCTGCGTTGCATCGACCAGCCATCGGATGAGCTTGCAGGCGCGCAGGCGCTCGAATACCTGTCCGCCATCGGCAAGCTGCAGGCGCCGCTGCATGACCGTCTCGTGGAATTCCGGGATGCGGGCAAGCGTATCGGAAATGTGATCCGCGCGGCAAATATTCCCTTCGATGAAGAACATCTTGCGCGGCTCCCGCTCTATCAGCGCTGCGAAGAGATCATTTTACTATTCGGGCTCAGCGAGCGGTTTGACGCGTACCTGCTTTTTTTCCTGGACGAAGCGTTGAAATACAGCAACGACCGCGCGGCGGAAAAAACAGGTTTTGCCGAATGGTGGGAAGACCGGAGCAAAAATGCCTCCGTGGTGGCGCCCGAAGGAATGAACGCTGTTCATGTAATGACCATCCATAAATCAAAAGGGCTCGAATTCCCGGTGGTCATTCTTCCTTTCGCAAACTGGAAATTCAAAATGCAGAAGAAAGAATTCTGGATAGAAGTAGATGATCCTGAAGTTCCGGAGTTGCAAACGGCATTTATCAGCGCAAATTTATCGTTATTGAAAACACCGAAAGCGTCCCTTTACGAGGAAGAGGAAGATAAATCCCGGCTGGACATGTTGAATGTTTTGTACGTTGGAATGACGCGCGCCGTACAACAGCTATATGTGTACACTTCGCATGTACCAGAAGAGGTTGATGATCCAAGAAACCTGGATTCTATATTCAATTATGCGCTTAACCGGATGAATGCGCCTTTTGTGAACGGGGTTTTTGAGGCGGGGAATAAAACGCCGGGAAAATTTCCAAACGGCAAAGCGATCCTTACCATTCAGCCATCATCGATCAAATCAGGCCGGTGGGAAGGAAGGCTTAAGCTGCGGTCGCATGCCGCGGAAAACTGGGACATCAGCGATCCCACCGGTAAAAAAGACCGGGGAATTTTATTGCACACGCTTTTTGCGGAAGTGGAGTCACCCGCGGATCTCGGACCGGCGCTTGAAATCCTGCTGCAAAAAGGCCTGGCGACCCCGGAACAGATCGGCGAATTCCGTATGCGGGCGGAAAAGATGATGCAGCTTCCGGAACTTGCGTTATGTTTTGCTGCCGGCGCGAAAATACGCCGCGAATCCGAAATTCTGCTCCCGGAGGGAACAGTGCTGCGACCCGACCGCGTGGTGGAATTGGACGGAAAAACTATTATTGTTGATTACAAAACAGGCGCGCAGGACCAAAAGCATAAGCATCAGCTGAACCGTTACGCGGAAGCGTTGCGGGAAATGGGTTATCAGTCTGTTGAAAGAAAACTGGTTTATACGGAGGAAATGCTTGTAGAAAGCTGGTGAAAAAGTTAACACAGCAACAATTTTCAAACCCGAAGGTTTTTGAGCCAAATAGCAATCAATACACAATATTCAATAAACAATAATTGCTCCGCGTGCCTCCGTGCATACCTCGTTTTTGCCCTCCGTGGTTCTTTTTAAAAAATTCTGCTATAATGCAAGTGCCACACAACCTCTCGTTACGATAACCAAATTTTAAATCATTATTTTATGCCCAGCTTCGACATTGTATCAAAAATCGACACGCAAACTTTAGACAACGCGATCAATTCGGCGCGCAAAGAAATTTTCGGCCGCTTTGATTTTAAAGGCACCCACAGCACGATCGACCTCGACAAAAAAAACCTGGCGCTGCAAATTGTCACTGAAGATGAAATGCGCCTGCAGTCGATCATCGATATTATCCGCATGCGCATGGTGAAGCAGCAAATTGATCCCCGCTGCATTGACGAAGGCAAAGAACATTATGCATCAGGCTCAATGATCCGGAAAGATCTCGTCATCCGCCAGGGAATCGACAAGGATACTGCGCGGAAAATTCAAAAAGACATTAAAGATTCAAAGCTGAAAGTGCAGGCGCAGCAGATGGAGGACCAGGTACGCGTGACCGCAAAAAAAATCGATGACCTGCAGGCAGTGATACGGATCTTACGACAAGGAAATTATGATCTGCCGCTGCAGTTTATGAATATGAAGTAACATGATAAATTTCAAAAAAGAAAAAAATTCCAAACCCGATGGCTATCGGGTCCAAAAGCAAGCACCGGTAATGAACAATGGGAAAATCCTCCTACGCCCCAATAGCCATCGGAGCTCCGGCGGACAAGTGGGGTTAATGGGAAAATGGGGAAAATGGGGTTAATCCTCCTGCGCCTCGATAGCCATCGGGGCTCCGGCGGACAAGTGGGAAAATATCAATTATGCAATGTCAATGAGTAATCGGCACTAAGCAATGAACAATAAGCAATAACCCCTCCGTGCGTCAGCCGTGGCGGATGCATACCTCGTTTTAACTCTCTGTGGTCCTTTTTAAAATATTGAGGGAGCACTAATTTGCCACACAAGACTAAAAGTAAATTTATACGGTCATTACCTCTGTGGCCCTCTGTGAATCCCTCTGTTCGCCTCTGTGTTCCTTTTTAAAAATGTTGCTTTAGCGCAAAATGAACCACACAACAAATTGCAAACATCATATGGAAATGATTTTAGAACTAAAAAGAGTATATTATTTTTTCACCAATCGTTGTACCTGCTCAACGCCGCTATCCAAAACAATTTGAACCAGGTAAACTCCAGGTAACAGGAGATGAATATCAAAAACAAATTCATTCGTTAACAAATCATCCCTTACAAACAATACGCGACCCGACAAATCAAGAAGTTTTAGGAGCGTGATTTTTTCTTCGCTGATAATTTTCACTTCATCAGCTGCAGGATTCGGAAATAAATCAATTTGCCCGCTATAAAAAACAGTTTCACTAAACTCGCCGGTGATCAACTCTTCGCCCATCGAAAATTTGAGCACATACCCATCGCCGGCGCCGGCGTAAGTTTCCTGGAATGCGCCCGGAGTGACCGAAATATTATTTGAATAAGTGGTTGCGCAGGCATAAACCGCTGTATCGGTTGTAACCACCAGTCCATAAATCACATCTATCTGGCCGCCGCCTGCAAATGTTCCGCCGATCATCGTGCCTGAAGTATCCATTTTAATGATAAACGCATCTGAATTTCCAAGGTAAAATGCCTGGAATGCTTCCGGACCAATAGGGAAGTTGGGACTCTCCGTGGTGCCGCCGATGTAAAGATATTTTCCATAACGATAAGCTACAAAAGCAGATTCGATCCCGCTTTTACCAATGTACGTTGACCAGTTCAGCTGCCCCGCGGTGTCAAAGCAGGCAACAAAAATTTCACTCTGTCCTTCCGGTGTGGTTTGATATGAATTTCCGACAATGGGAAAATCGCTGCTGAAAGTAAATCCCGATAAATAAACTTTTCCGGCGCTGTCGCATACCACCGCGTTGCAATCTTCCTGGCTGGTACCGCCGAGAAAAGTGGCATAATGCCGCGTCCCATCCATTCCGAATCTGACCATGTACACATCCGGCGCGCCCATCAGGAAACCCTGGTAAGCATCCGTCGTCACTGGAAAATTCAGGCTGTAAGTTCCGCCGCAAAAAACAATTTCACCTGTTGGTGTCACAGTGATCGTGTGAATATCTTCAGAACCGATGCCGCCATAATAGGTGCACCACAACGGCTGAAGTTGCAAATCAAAAACCGCGATGAAAGCATCGATCGCACCCGCGGGCGTGGGCTGATAACCAGACGAAGCCAATGGTAAACCGGCCGCGGTGGATGAACCTGCGATCACAATGTTGCCTGAAGTGTCGATCGCCAGCGCAAAAGCCTGGTCACCGCCTGTCGCGCCGAAATAAGTGGAACGGATTAATTGTCCTGAATCATTCAGCAGCAGCAGAAATGCATCATAGCTCCCGGCATTTGCGGATTGATAGGCATTCATCATTGGAAGATCCGTGCTGCTTGTGCCGCCGCAAATGATAATGCCGCTATCGGTGTAAATGGCCGAATACGCCCCATCAAATCCGGTTCCGCCGTAATAGGTGCTCCAGAGGCAATTTCCCATTGTATCAAACCTGGAAATGCAGGCATCATAGCTGCCGGCAAGCGTATCCTGCATGGCATTTGCTGTTACAGGAAAATCAGTTGATTGTGTGCGTCCAACCACAATCACTCCGTTCCCGGGAGTTAAGGCTGCACCAAAAAATTCATCCGCATTCGTTCCACCGAGGTAGGTCCACCATTCGACGGTTTCGGTGACCGCGATTTCAGGTGGAATCACATTCGGACCTATTTTAGGCTGACCGGAAACCAAAACCGGAATGTGGAGCAGCAGAAAATTTAAAAGCAATAAACGCATGCGATGATTTTGCAAAAAAAAATCCACCCGGTTTTTACGCGGAT
The DNA here is from genome assembly GCA_035293205.1 of Bacteroidia bacterium. Taxonomy (GTDB): domain Bacteria; phylum Bacteroidota; class Bacteroidia; order Palsa-965; family Palsa-965. The sequence continues at coordinate 7,783 of DATDOQ010000446.1, read as the reverse complement.
GGAATTTACTGAAATATCAAGAGCGGACTATCGTATTAACGCAACATACCCGTGATAATTATGCATTTCGCCATGCCGGTCCCTGAATGTTACATGCCAGACATACGCGTCAATCTGGGCCTGGATGCCGCCGTTCACAGTGCCATCCCATCCTTTCATAATATCATCGGACACGAAAACACGATTTCCCCAGCGATCATAGATTCCCATTTCGAATGTCGTGTTATTGATTCCTTCACCTGCCACCATAAAAATATCATTCAGGCCGTCATTATTTGGCGTGAAGCCCGTCGGGGAGAAGAATGACCAGTCTGGATTAACAATCACATATTCAGTGGCGGAATCGACGCATCCGTATTGGTTCACGACATACTGGGTGATCAGGAAATAGCCGGTGTCAGTATAAGTAAATGTGAATGGCAGAACATTATTGGTGATCAGCCCGGTTTCATTCGGATCGTTCATAAAATAAGTTGTCGTATCGCAGTTGAAGCAGTTCGGCGTTATAATTACCTGTGGCGCGAGAATAGTGGTAACCTGTGGCGACACGGTGAAACCTGCAACCGGATTCGGATACACATTGACAAGATTCGGGTGGCTGACCGATCCCTGGCAACCGTTCACGTCCGTAACCGTGTAAATAACGGTATAGGATCCGGCTAACGGATAACAATGCGTCTCATTGCAATTTGTGCCCGTATTGGAATCACCAAAATCGTAAATGCATGAAACTGCAGCAGGCGTAGAGCTGCCAACGAAATCAACACAAACCGGGGCGCAACCTGAAATATTCTGCGCAGTTATACTTACTACCGTAGCCGGGAATACTGTTACGATCACGGTTCCGGTTTCCGCCACTGATCCGCAATTGTCGGTGACAGTGATCACATAAGTTGTGGTAACTGCAGGTGAGGCAATTGGTGAAGCAATCGTCGGATTCGACAATCCTGTCGCCGGTGACCAGGAATAATTATACGGACCGCCATCGCCGCCGGAAACCGTGGCATTGAGCACCGTGGAAGTTGCAGTACAAATGAAGGCGTTCGTCGACGTCTGAAGCACAAGCGGTGGATTGACAGTAACCGTAATAGAATCGGAATTCACACAACCCGCATTGCTGGTAACTGTAACCGTATAAGTTGTTGTTGCCGGCGGACATGCTGTTGTAGCGGCAGTTGTGGTAGAAGACAACCCCGTTCCGGGCGACCAGGCATACTGAGCGCCGCCGGTCGCATTGAGATTTGCGCAGTTGATACCGCAAATGGTTTGGTTGGCGCCCGCGTTTGCCAGTGGCAGCGGATTAACAAGCACAAAAACAGAATTGGTGTCCATGCAGCCCGACTGATTGGTAACCGTCAGCGAATAAGTTGCGGAAACAAGCGGAGCAACAGTAACTGCCGAAGTTGCCGATCCTGAAATAATGGAAGGTCCGGTCCATGCATAATTAGAACCGCCGGATCCGTTCAGCACGATCTGATCACCGTAACATATGGCGACATCCGGTCCTGCATTGGCAACGGGCATATTTCCAACCGTAACCGTTACACTGTCAACGCCGGCGCATCCTGCTCCATTCGTAACGTTCACTGTAAATGTTGTCGTGATCGTAGGTGTTACAGTAGGAGTTGCGGTAGTTGCGCCGGAAATAATCGCAGGGTTATTTGGTGTCCAGCTATAATTTGTACCACCCGACCCATTTAAAACCGCCGACTGGCTGGCGCAGATTGAAATGTTGTTGCCCGCATCCACTGTAATGGCATTCACGCTCACAGTAATCTGTCCGGTTGTTGAACAACCCGCGGTTGTTGTTGCTGTAACATTATAAGACGTCGTTGCAGACGGCGAAGCGATGACCGAATCCTGCGATGCGGAAAGGAATGTCAGTCCGGTTGCAGGTGTCCAGGTGTAATTATTTGTTCCTGATCCTGCATCGATCATTACCGAATCCCCGGCGCAAACTGCAGGTGCGGTAGGACTGAAAGTAAGAACCGGCAAAGGATTCACAGTAACCGTAACGGATTGTGAGGACGGACAGGCTGATGCCTGGTTAGCTGTAACAGAGTAGGTAGTTGTTGTACCGGGTGTAACAGTAATGCTACTGCCCGATCCGATATTTGTGTTGCCATTGAACCACTGGTAACCGCTTGCGCCGGTCACGTTAAGTGTAACGGATTGTCCGGTGCAGATGGAAGGATTATTTGGTGTGATCGTCAGCGGCTGAACCGGACTCATATTGACGCTTACGATATTTGAGTTTGCTGTTCCGCATCCCGCTGTGCTTGCCACCACTGCCTGGAAATAGGTAGGCGCATTCACCGGGCAATATTGGTAGGGTGTGGTAGTCGCCCCGGCAATATTTGTCCAGGTAGTTCCATTGGGTGATGATTGCCATTGAATTGTTCCATTGTAACCGGTAAGTGTAAGGGTAACACAACTACCCTGGCAAACTGTGCCCGGAGAAACACTGGCAGTACCTGGAGTTGGCGGCATTTGTACGGTAACAGTAACAGTTGTAGGTGGCGCTCCATAACAGGTAAGCACTCCGCCGGTGGCTGTTAAGGTATATACAGTTGTTACTGTAGGTGTAACCATAATGTTTTGTCCGGTAAGATTACCCGGGTTCCAGGTATAAGTAGGCGCCCCGGTGCCGCAGCTACCGGTGCCATTCAAGGTCGCGGAAAGCTGAACAGGCGTGCCTGAACAAACCGGATTCGGGGTGGCAGTTGCAGAAAGCGTATAGCTCGGTGCAACGCCGGGTGTCGTAAATGATTGAGCCGCGGTCCATGGACCATTTGTTCCCGCGCAGATGCGTTCGCGCGCGCGAAACCAATAAGTTGTACCCGCGCACAACGTGTTGAACTGGATGGTTAGCGGAAGGTAAGGCTCCTGCGCGCACTGGTCCTGCCATCCGTTTGCCGCGTTATAATTGGGAACATCGAGCAGCTCATGGTACCATGGATAGGTATTCCATCCGGCAGCGGTGCATGAAGGCGCGGCACCGGTGAAATTCGCCGCATTGAAGCAGACCAGCTCAACTTCAATATAATAAGGACCGCAGCCGCAAGTGGCAGCATCCGAACTGGCATTAATGGTAATGCTTGAACCGTTGTTTGAAACGTTATAGCCAATAAGTGCAAGGCCGTGACATGCATTTGCTTCCTGAATACCCATTGCCAGGAACGCTCCAAACAGCATCACCCCCCGTAGAACTTGTTTCATGAGAAAACGATAAGATTTTTAATGTTTTGCCGTAATAAAGTTAATTTATTAATTCAAATATCAGGCAATTATTGCTGGTCGCTAATATTTTAGCCGCCTAAAATTAGATTGCTTTAGTGAAATTACAATTGTGATCCGGCTAATTGAAGCTGTCTGGTTAGCTGATATCAATCATAGGGTAAATCCAAGAGCTTGTGAATCAATAAATCTCGTGGTAGGCTGCTAAGGATACAAAGCTTTTTTATAAGACTTTGTTAACATTCCCTAACCGTTGCAACTTTTCAAAATGTTTGCAAAATCTTGTGAACGGACATTTTTCACACGCGGGTTTGCGTGCTGTGCAGGTATAACGGCCATGCAAAATCAGCCAGTGATGGGCAACACCAAGATAATTTGAGGGAATATTTTTCACCAATTGCTGTTCAGCCTGCAATGGATTTTTTGCATTCGTGGTTAAACCGAGTCTTGCTGCAACCCGGAATACATGCGTGTCGACCGCCATGGCAGGCTCATCAAAAACCACTGAAACGATCACATTGGCGGTTTTTCTTCCTACACCAGGAAGCTTCAGCAGGTCTCCGTGCTTTTCAGGTACCTGTCCCTTAAAATCTTTCATTAGCATCCGCGCCATTCCTACGAGATGTTTCGCTTTGCTGTTTGGGTAGCTGATGCTTCGGATAATGGGAAAAACTTCTTCCGGCGAAGCGGCCGCCAGTGATCCGGGATCCGGAAAACGTTTAAACAATTCAGGGGAAACCTGGTTGACGCGTTTATCAGTGCATTGCGCGGAAAGAATGACCGCCACCAACAACTCGAACGGGTTGCCATACGAAAGTTCAGTTTCGGCCACCGGTTCGTTTTTTACAAACCAGGAAATAACTTCTTCGTAACGTTCTTTTTTTGTCACCGCAAATTTCAGGTTTGTAAAGGGATTTTTCTTGCATATAAAGTTAGCGCAGGTTCAGCCGCGTTTTTTCCAGTAAAACCTAATTTTTATTTTTTATTTTCAAAAAATCCAGATGTTCCTCTGAAAGGCTGCTTCTTTCTGATTGCAAAATATTCTTGAATCATTCAGGCTTCAATGCAACTGCTTTTAATCCTGAATGGTGTACATGTATATAAAAGACAATCCCCGGAAAAAATACGACAAATAATTTTCCCGGGCCGGGGCACATGGTGAAATCTGTATGTTGTTATGCTTAATGCAGCGTTAGCATTGGCATGTTCTCTTTATCAGGAAAATGCCGGGTGAAAGAACACCCGGCAGCAACTTAGGTGCTATAGCAAAAAAAAGGCCGTCACTAATGACAGCCTCTTCACCTTAAACCGTAGAAAATTACTTTTTTACACCGTTGGAATATTTTTCCGTTGCTGTTAGCACGCCATTGTTGTCGTAAAAAGACCAGGCGCCATCTTTCTGACCCGCATTCGTATAACTTCCTTTGTAATTGATTGTCCCGTTTTCATGCCAGCCCTGCCAGGCGCCAACACGCGTTATGTTGTCCATTTTTCCTTCCTCCGCTTTTTTGCCGTTTGCATGGTAAAAAATAGCGGTGCCGGATGACTTATCAATTTCGGAGGCAAGCTGCCCGTTATTATGCCAGCTTTTCCAGATCCCGGTGGCGTTTCCGGTATTGTCGTAATGTTCTTCAGCGGCCATCTGACCGTTATCAAACCAGTATTTCCAGGTGCCGGTTTTGTGCACAGTGGAAATTTTCTTTGCAATGATCTCTTTGCTGTCACCGGGCTGAATGTCCGGATTGGCATTGTACTGACCTTCCTCCAGCTTATTGCCGTTCGGGCCGACCTGTACGTGATTGTATTGGGCAAAGGCAAATGCCGATGCGCAAACAAATGCGGTGATAAGAATGAGCTGTTTCATGTTTTTTAAATATTGTTATAAACCTGATCTTTCACATAATCCTGAACAAAACCGATCTCTAACGGATAAGTGAAACGTGACCGATAAACTTGTGTTTTTTGTTCCAGACATCCGTCACAATCACTTTCCATACATAGACATCTTCCTGGCAGATATCGCCGCTGGAGCCCTGCACAATTCCCGGCCAGCCTTCGTTCATGTCTTTTGAATTCCAGATCATGTTTCCCCATCGGTCAAAAATCCAGATCTCGTATTTGTTGATGCCGATGCCCGTGCCGAAGAAGAGATCATTTTTTCCATCATTATTTGGCGTGAACGCGTTCGGAATGAAGAAGGTGAATTCGGGCTCAACAAGCACCTGGAGCATCGTATCGTCAACACACCCGTAAGAATTGGTAACAGTAAGCCAAACATTGTACGTAGTACCGTACTCATTTGAATAAGTATAAGATGGATACGGGATGCCGGATGTATCACCCAATGTTGTCGGGTCGCCAAAATCCCATTGCCATTTTACAGGCGTGCCGGTCGAAATATCTGTGAATTCGATATGCGGCTGTACAACCGTGGTCAGTGGTGGTGTCGCGAGAAAGCTGGCATGAGGCTCCGGATAGACTTCGATCATGTCATTAATAACAAGCGTTGTCGAACAACCACCAGCCGAAGTGGCAGTTAAGGTGATATCATATAAACCGGTAATTGAAAAACAATGCGACGGGTTTTGCTGGTAAACAGGCACGGTGCTGTCACCGAAATCCCATTCCCAACTGGTAACGTTTCCGGATGCGATGGTTGTCATATCCGAGAATTCAACGCAAAGTGTGGGGCAGCCTGCCAGCGTGTCGGCCAGGAATGCAATCACAGGCATTGCATCAGTTACAGCGGGCAGGACGATTGTGTCGATGCATCCGAATGAAGTCGTAACAACGAGTGTAACATTATAGGTTCCTTCACTGGGATAAGGGTGTACAGGATGCTGCTGGTAGTCTGGCGGTGATCCGTCGCCAAAATCCCAGGTCCATGTTGTAAGATTACCAGAATTAGCAGTGGACAAATCGGTGAATGTGACCGGGTACCCCACGCATACAACATCCGAAGCAAAATTTGCAACAGGAAGCTGCGCCACGTTCACGACAACTGTATCCGTAGCGCTGCAGCCGTTGTTGGAAGTGACGGTTAGTGAAACCGTATATGTGGCCCCGACCGGATAAATATAATTTGGATTCTGGACGGAAGAAGTATCTCCATTTGAAGTGCTCACGCCAAAATCCCAGTTCCAACTGGCAATGGAGCCGCTTGAAACAATCGATTGGTCAGTAAAAATTGTTGGGTAACCATAACACACGAGCGGCGCTGTGAACTGCGCAACAGGCATCGGGAATACGGTAACTGTCTGGGTGTATGAGTCAGCGCATGGACCCGGATTACCAATCAGCGTTACCACATAGCTGCCCGGATTTGTGTAGAGATAAGTTGGGTTCTCAAGATTGCTGGTATCTGCAAGCGTGGATCCGACGCCAAAATTCCAGTACCAGGCCGCCGTGTTCGCTGAAGTATTGTTGAACTGCATTTGTGTGCCGGTACACACGGAGGTTGTGGTAAAGTTTGCAATCGGTCCTGGTCCAACATTAAGTGCCATGGTTGTTGTATCGGAACAGCCGGCGTCCGTAGTAACAACCAGCATAACCGTATAAACTCCGGGACCAGAGAAGGAATGCGATGGATTGGTCAGCTGGGAAGTATTGTTTGCACCGGAGCCAGGATCACCAAAATCCCATTCGTGGAGCACGATTGTTCCCGGATAACCAACGGTGGAGGAGCTGTTGAAAGTGGCATTTTGCGCACCGCATATCTGGCTATAGCTCATTGCGGCTACAGGAACAGGGTCCACAGTGATCACGTGCGAAATAAGCGACGGACAAGGCACTGTGTTCACAAGGAGGGTCACGGTATAAGTTCCTGATGCGGTAAATATATGCGTAGGATGTTGCACATTCGAAGAATCATTTGCCCCTGAAGCTGTATCCCCAAAATTCCAGCTCCAGGCAGAAGTCCCGGTCGACTGATCCGTAAACATTGTTGCATTGCCTGCACATTCGGTTGTAGCGCTGAATGCCGCCTGTCCGCCATTGCCCGGGTAAACGATCATGGTGGCGCTATCCACGCATCCGTTGTTAGTTAATACAACCAGCGTGACGGTATGCGTCCCTATTCCGGGGTAAGTGAAGACAGGATTGCTGAGATTCGAAGTGTCACCGGTTTGCGATGGAATTCCAAAATCCCAATGATAGCTAAGAGTGCCTGAGGCCACTGAACTTGAATCATTGAATGTATAAGTGAGTCCGCAGGGCACATAAGTCGGATTGAATGCGGCCGTCGGCTCCGGATAGATGCCCACGTTTTGGGTAAGCAAGGTCTGGCAACCTGTAACAGACATCATCGAAACGGAATACGAGCCCGGTGTTGAAATCGTGATGCTTTGCGTTGTATCATTGGTATTCCACAGGTAGCTTGCTGCACCGACCGGCGCTGAAAGTGTGATGCTGTTGCCGACACAAAGCGAATCGCTGGTTGAAATTGAATAAGGCAGGCAGGAAGCGTCGACATACGCGTAAGCATAATGACCTGCAAAGATGCAACCGGCCGCGGTGAAACGGATCATCACGTCCTGTCCCATGTAGG
>DATDOQ010000445.1:0-8026 GCA_035293205.1 Bacteroidia bacterium | reverse complement strand
CTCAGTTTCAGTGTGCAAGGTATGTGCCAGAAGAACAAAACGCTTATAGTTCGCTGAATGGTATGCCATTCCAACGAATAATGACCGGTAAATGGAATCTGAAAACTTAATAACAAAGCTGAATTGCCCCGTCAACGGTTGGAAAAGTAGAGAGCAAACCGCGCCGGGAATTAGGCGAACGCGTTCAGGCCGGTAACATCCATGCCGGTGATGAGCAGGTGAATATCATGCGTCCCTTCGTAAGTGATGACCGATTCGAGGTTCATCATATGCCGCATAACGGGGTATTCGCCGGTGATTCCCATTGCGCCAAGGATCTGCCGGGCTTCACGCGCGATGGTCACCGCCGTGTGGACACTGTTGCGTTTGGCCATGGAGATCTGGGCCGGTGTGGCGCGGTTCTCATTTTTCAGCACACCAAGCCGCCAGCACATCAGCTGGGCCTTGGTGATTTCGGTGATCATCTCCGCCAGCTTTTTCTGCTGCAGCTGAAATGCCCCGATCGGCTTTCCGAACTGCACGCGTTCCTTTGAATAACGCAACGCTGTGTCATAACAGTCCATTGCAGCGCCGATCGCGCCCCAGGAAATTCCGTAACGCGCGGAATTAAGACAGCTCAGCGGACCTTTCAATCCTTTGACTGCCGGAAAAATATTTTCTTTCGGAACTTTTACATTGTCGAATACAAGCTCACCCGTAGAGCTCGCGCGAAGACTCCATTTACCGTGGGTTTCCGGTGTAGAAAATCCTTTCATGCCGCGTTCCACTAGGATTCCGCGAATCTCATCGGCATCATCTTTCGCCCACACCACCGCCACATCGGCGAAGGGCGCGTTTGAGATCCACATTTTAGCGCCGTTCAAAATAACGTGATCACCTTTTTCTTTAAAATTAGTGATCATGCCTGCCGGGTTCGATCCATGATCCGGTTCGGTAAGACCAAAACATCCGATCAGCTCGCCTGTAGCTAAACGCGGGAGAAATTTCTTTTTCTGCTCTTCTGTTCCGAAAGTAAAAATAGGATACATGACCAGTGAACTTTGAACAGATGCGGTGGAACGAATCCCTGAATCGCCGCGTTCGAGCTCCTGCATGATCAATCCATAACTGATTTGGTCGAGGCCGGCGCCGCCATACTCCATCGGAATATACGGACCGAAAGCGCCAATCTCCGCCAATCCTTTTATGATCTGTTGCGGAAACTCCGCCTTTTGCGCATAGGTTTCAATAATGGGCGAAATTTCCTTTTTAACCCAGGCCCGCGCTGTATCCCGCACTAGCTTTTGTTCATCTGTAAGCAGTTCGTCAACCTGGAAATAATCGGGAGCCTGGAAGTTATCTGTTGCCATGGGGGAAAGTTAGTCAGTAGTCAGTAGTCAGTAGTCATTAGGGATTCAGTGGCAAGGGTTGTCGGGTGTTGCGTATATGATTGTTTCTAAATTCCCCTACTGACTACTGACTACTGGCTACTGATCAATGACTTCTTCGGCAAAAATAGTGTTTTAAGCGGGGTGTTGGTTTCTTTTGGCAGATCGGGCTGGCAAGCCGGATTTTTTATTGCCGTGAATTACATGTAGATACATATATTTATTCCCGGCCCATAGGAATTTGTAATTTGTGGCAGGGATCTTGATCTTTTCCCGGCAAGCAAAAAATAACCTGACAACATGAAAAAATTCACCTTCTTCCTGGCCGCGATGCTGGCTTTTGCATTTACAGCAGGTGCTCAAATCTATAAAGGAATAAAGAACGAGGTTTCGTTTTATTCCGATGCGCCCCTTGAAGACATCACCGCGAAGGACACCATTGCCACTTTAATTTTAAACGGTAAAAGCGGTACGGTGATCGCCGATATCCGCATCAAAGGTTTTGTTTTTCCGAATCCGCTGATGCAGGAGCATTTCAATGAAAATTATATGGAGAGCGATAAGTTTCCGAAGGGAAGCTTCATGGGTAAAATCAACGAGCCGGTTGATTACACAAAAGATGGGACATATACCGTTTCTGTCACCGGAACATTAACCATTCACGGTGTAGCCCAGCAAAGAACGCTCAGCAATATCAAGCTGGTTGTAAAAGGAAACACCGTGAATGTTGATTTCAAATTCGACGTGAAGCTGGCCGATCATAAGATCACAGTTCCTTCGGCGGTTGGTCAGAAAATCGCGGAAGTGATCAGCGTTACCGTGCATTCCGAAATGATAGCGGACGCGCCTAAAAAATAAATCAATATAGCTTAGTGAGAGAATCCCTGCAAAATGCGGGGTTTTTCTTTTTCCGCCCTGCTATTCGCTAAATTTGCAAATGGCTGATTTCGCATTTATTTTATTGCAGGCAGCCGGTATTCCGGCGAACGGATTCAGGCCGCAGCCGGTGATTTCCGAAAATGAGAACTGGTGGGTCGCGGTGATGCTTTTCACTTCATTCACCATGCTGGTGGTGTTGCGTGTATTTGACCACCGGCGCCTGCTGCAGCTGATGAATGGATTTCTACGGCACTCTTCCGTCAGCATTTTATACCGTGAAGAATACGCGCTTACGGGCCGCGTTTCTGTCCTGTTGCTTTTGAATTACCTGTTGGTGCTCCCGCTTTTTTTCTGGCAGGTCGGACGCCATTACCAAATGGATGTGAATGGTTTGGTTTGGTTTGGTTTCATGTCGATCGGAATTGGACTTGCCTATTTTGTAAAAATTGTAACCGTGCGTGTGCTGGGATCCGTTTTTGAAGTGCGCGACGCGGCGGCTGAGTATTCCTATAATATCCTGTTATTCAACAAAATTGGGGGCCTGATCTTGTTTCCGGTTGTCCTGCTGCTGGCTTATGCACGCCAGGTGCCATCCGGAATCCTAATCTGGGCAGGTTTATGTATCCTTTCCATTATACTGATATACAGATTGCTAAGGATATTTTTGATAGGGGTGTCTACGCCTTCTGTTTCCCTTTTCTATATTATTCTGTACCTTTGCACCCTTGAAATACTACCGTTTATTGTAATCATTAAAGTTTTCGTTGACAAATTCCAACAATTCAGTTCCCCCGTCTAAAGCATCTAATTTGGCAGCAACGAAAAACAATACAGATCTTAAGGTAAAAAGTATCCTTGTCACACAGCCAACGCCGGAGACAGAGAAAAATCCTTATGCCGACCTGGCAAAAAAACACAACCTGAAGATAGACTTCCGGGAGTTTATCCATGTGGAAGGTGTACCCGCCCAGGAATTCCGACAGCAACGGGTGAATCCCGCAGACTTCAATGCGGTCATCCTTACCAGCCGCAATGCAGTTGATCATTTTTTCCGCATCTGCCAGGAGATCCGTTTTACGGTGCCGGATAGCATGAAATATTTTTGCATTTCGGAATCAACGGCCTATTACCTGCAGAAATATGTGCAGTACCGGAAAAGAAAAATCTTTCACGGGAAAGCCACTTTCAGCGACCTGATCGAAATTATCCGCAAGCACAAGGAAGACAAGTTTCTTTATCCCTGCACCGATGTGCATAAGGAAGACATCCCGGAGATCCTCGACAAGTACAAGATCAATTACAGCAAGGCAGTTATTTACCGTACAGTATGCAGTGATCTGAGCGACCTGGCAGATGTTTATTATGATATCCTCGTTTTTTTCAGTCCGTCGGGGATCACTTCGCTTTTCAAAAACTTCCCAAAATTCAAACAGAACAAGACGCGCATCGCGGCATTTGGCCCGACCACGGCGAAAGCGGTGGAAGATGCCAGCCTGCGCCTTGACATTCATGCCCCGAAACCCGGCACGCCTTCCATGACGATGGCGCTCGAGGAATATATTAAAAAGGCGAATAAAAAATGAGCGGGGACGCGGTGATGATTTCAGAAGCGCCCGGAACTTTGAGTCCCATTCCTGTGAAAAACACTTTCCGGAAATCAGAACGTCTCAGCGGAAGAAAAAAATTCGAAGAACTCGTCAAAGACGGCGCGCAGTTTTTTTCGCATCCATTCCGTGTAATCTGGATGGAAACGGAGGAGGCGCTGCCCTACCCTGCACAAATCGCATTCGCAGTTTCAAAACGTAATTTCAGGCATGCCGTGAAAAGGAACAAAGTGAAACGGATATTGCGTGAAAGCTACCGTCGCCACAAGCATGATTTTTATGAGCAGCTGAAAATGCGGGATAAGCGGCTGCGCGCCCTGTTGATCTACACGCCTCGTGAACTGCCGGTTTTAACTGAAACGGATGCTAAAATAATTTTAACTTTACAACGTTTGATCAAAGCATCAGCGGCTGCAAGCCGGTAAAGGCCCGGTGCAAAAAGTTGAAAACTGATTTCGCGGACGAACCGGATCTTCATAAATTTTCCTTTTTTATTTCCCATGCTTATCAACCCGGTTTCCAATCTTACAGGCAAAATGATGATCGGTATGATCCGTTTTTACCAAAATGCGATCTCCCCGCATCTCTCATCCTCCTGCCGGTTCACGCCGGGATGTTCTCAATACGGCATCGAAGCGATCCGGAAACACGGACCGTTTCGTGGCGGAGCACTTGCTGCGCGCCGCATCTGCCGTTGTCATCCCTGGGGCGGACATGGTTATGATCCGGTGCCTTAAAAAATTCCCACAGCCATGACAGATCATAAAATTTCCGGCGGACCGCTGTTGCGACGGCTTCGTAAAACCGGCAAACGTATCGCGATCCCTGTGCTGCTGCTCACCGGTGGCTTCGCCGGATTTGCCGCGGCGGATAAAAGCGATGATCATCTCTTCGAGATTTCCAAAAACATGGAAATTTTCGGAACACTGTTCAAGCAGCTGAATAAGCTTTATGTGGATGAGCCCAAGCCCGGAGCGTTGATGAAAACCGGCATTGATGCAATGCTGAGCTCGCTTGATCCGTACACAAATTATATTTCAGAGGAAGAGATCGAAGAATATCGCTACGAAAGCTCGGGAAGATATGGCGGCATCGGCGCGCAGGTCCGCCAGATCGGCGACCGGTATGTGATATCCGAGCCTTACGACAACTTCCCGGCGCAAAAAGCGGGGATCAAAGCCGGCGATGTGCTGATCGAGATCAACGGGAAAGCCTGCAAAGGAAAATCCTACGAAGAATTAGGGAAAGAGCTGAAAGGCATTCCCAACACTTCCGTGAAAATAAAAATTGAACGCGCCGGCGAGCCGCGTCCGCTTGAATTTAATCTCGTGCGAGAAGAGATAAAGGTGAAAAATGTCACTTACCACAACTTGCTGGAAGGAAACGTGGGTTATATCCGCCTCGATGGTTTTATGGAAAATGCGGCGGTGGAAGTGCGCGATGCTTTGCTCGATCTGAAGCAGCGCGGCGCAACTTCGCTTGTTCTCGATGTCCGTGAAAATCCGGGCGGACTTCTGCGGGAAGCTGTTGCCATCGTGAATCTTTTCGTTGACAAAGACCAGGTAGTGGTCGACATGCGCGGGCGTGTGAAAGAATGGGACAAAACCTACCGCTCGGAAAACACGCCGGTGGATACGCAGATCCCGCTGGTGGTTTTGGTCAATTCCTGGTCCGCCTCGGCCTCCGAAATTGTTGCCGGCGCATTACAGGATATGGACCGCGCTGTGGTGGTCGGCCAACGCTCATTCGGCAAAGGCCTGGTGCAGCAAACCCTTCCGCTGGTTTATGGCTCGCTTTTCAAAGTAACGGTTGCAAAATATTACACCCCCAGCGGCCGTTGCGTGCAATCGGTTGACTACTCGCACCGTCGCGCTGACGGAACGCTTGAACGGGTACCTGATTCACTGATCACCGCCTATAAAACAAAAAATGGCCGAATTGTATGGGACGGGCTCGGTGTTATTCCCGACGTTGAAGTTCCCGCGCGCCAGTTCAGCGTGCTTGCCGATACATTGATCATAAAAGGGCTCATTTTCGATTACGCCACTGTATATGTGAACGAACATCCTTCCATCGACAAGTCTGATAAATTCCGTTTGTCTGATGAAGAATACAATGCGTTTGTTAACTGGGTAAAATCAAAAGATCACTCGTTCATCACGAAAGAAGAAAAAGATCTGGTCGCCTTTAAAACTCATTCCGGGAAGCAAGGCCATTTCACGGCAGTATCAGCAGAGTATGAAACGCTCCTCAAAAAAGTGCAGTCGGAAAAAGCGGATGATTTTGCAGAATTCAAAACAGAGATCCGGGTGCTGCTTGAATCGGAAATTTCTTCGCGTTATTATTACCAGAGCGGACGTGTTGCGGCTTCACTGAAAGATGATCCGGACCTGAAGCAGGCGCTTACAATTATCAGGGATAAAAAAGCCTATAACGGCATCCTGACCACTGTACTCCCCAAAGAAAAACCAAAGCAACGTGTTGATCTTGAGAAAAAAGAAGGTTGATTCGTTCCTTCCCGTTTGTCTTTTATTCCGGCATGCAATAAATCCGCAGTCAGATCGTTCCGCAGCAGGCACGGTAAGTTCCTTATTTTCGCTTTAATACACAACGCACCTTGCTCTTCGGGGAAAAGTATCATCGCTGGATCTACATTTTTGGGCTGTTCATGATGGCCATCGGGTTACCGCTGGGCAAATTCCTGATCGGTATCGGACTTTTTACTGTGGGAATCAACTGGCTGCTGGAAACGGCTCCTGGTCTGACGCCGGCCATTTATTTTCCCAATCCCCGGTGGAGAAAAACCGGCAGCCTATGGCTCGAAAAAATGCGTACCCGCTGGAATTACCTGCGCGCGCGTCCTTCTGTTTTGATTCTTGCCGGCATTTTATTATTACATCTAATCGGCGCGTCATGGGCAACCGATCAGCATGAAGCCTGGAAAGACATACGCATCAAACTGCCGCTTTTTGTTCTGCCACTCGTGATCGGAACCACACGGCCGCTTGAGAAAAAGATCTTTGAAATTTTATTGTTTGTTTTCACCGCCGCGGTGATCATCAGTTCCATCTCAACGGTGCTGATAGCGAACGAGCTGATCATCCCGAAAAAACCAGTCAATGATCTGCGGGACGCATCAGTTTTTGTGTCGCTCCTGCGGCTCGCGCTCATGTCGGTGCTTAGCATATTCCTATTCGGGCGCTGGCTGATCCGTGAGAAAAAATGGTTGCCACGAACCGGCTGCCTGGTCGCGATGGTATGGCTAACCTGGTTTCTCCTTTACATGCAATCGCTTACCGGAATAGTCATCCTTTTTGCCGGCGGATTTTTCCTGCTTGTAATGCTGGCCGCTCATCACAAACGGAAAAAGCTCGTGACAGTTCTCTCCCTATTCTTCCTCGCTTTTACGATCGGCGCCGGGGTGGTGATCAAAAATGCGTATGATGAATTTTACAATTTTCATCCGGTCAGCGCCACGCTTGAAAAAAAATCCCCGCGCGGAGCCTTATACCTGCATGCGCCGGAAAATGGAATGGTCGAAAACGGTCACCCGGTGATGGTTTACATCTGCTGGCATGAACTCGACTCGGTATGGAATAAACGGAGCGCGATCCCGTTAAACGGCGGATCCGATAAAAAAGGAAACGCGGTGGCTGCGACGCTCTTGCGTTACATGGCTTCGAAAGGATTGCGGAAAGATGCAGACGGACTTTCGCAACTTGCTGCCGGAGAAATTCATGCCATTGAAAACGGCGAAACAAACGCGCTGAATGCGCAACGGACACCCATCGGCCGGCGGCTTTACCAGGTGTTCTGGGAATTGTATCATTTCCGGCAAGGACAAAATCCCAGCGGACATTCCGTTTCCATGCGACTTGTGCTGGCAAATACAGCGATCGGATGCATCAAAGAAAAGCCGCTTACGGGTTTCGGCACGGGAGGACAGAAAGCCGCGTTCGTACGCCACTATGAAAAAAACGGTGATTCAATAGACGAAAAATTCCAGTGGCTGCATGCGCATAACCAATTCCTGGCGATCGGTGTTACGCTTGGAATTCCTGCCCTGCTCTATTTTCTTTTTTCCCTCTGGTATCCTGCGAAAAATATGAACCGGTGGGGAAATTATTTATATCTCGCGTTTTTTATCACATTTTTTCTTTCCTGCTTTGATGACGA
>DATDOQ010000444.1:0-3507 GCA_035293205.1 Bacteroidia bacterium | reverse complement strand
TTCCCGGGATGGGTCTTGTTGCTGTTCATCTTTTTCATGGCAAAATATATTAGTGGAGGAAAAACGAAAGGAGAAAAAGTCAGGAAACAAGACCGGAGGACAGGCAGGCGAAAAAGATTTTCCCAAACCGCCTCCGGTTCTTGTTCATGCCAGCCGGCCAGCGCAACATCCCCGAATACGCAGTCCGGCAGGTAGTGCCCGGCTCAGGCCGTACACTTATTTTTTAATCACATTCCAGCAAGCGGGTTTCAATGAGCGATTGAATAGACGATTGCCTGTTTTGCTTTTCTCACATGCAACCTAACATACAATAATACGGAGTGTTCGCCGCGAAGGATATGAACTTTTCACAGGTGGTGAAACCCTTGCGGCAGGCGGAATATAGGAGGAAATAACTGGTCGAGGGAATGCGCCGATTATTGAACTAATGCATGGGCGACAGCAAATAGCCTGTTGCGTTCTTCAACAATTATCAAAGTGTATGGAAATAAATGTCGGGGATGATTCGGAATCCCACAAGGTTTAAAGCTTATTCAACCGCTGCAGAAATGCATCCTTTTTACGGCGCGAAATTTCGATTTGTGTCCCATCGCTCATAACTGCATAACCACCATCGGCTTTCAGGTAACGAACAACATGGCTCATATTTACGAGATGATGGTGATGCACCCGGATAAAATCTCCCGGTGGTAAAAGGTCCTCATAATGTTTCAGGCTTGCCGATACGAGCAGCTTCTTTTTGTTCTCCAGAAAAAAGCTGGTGTAGCTGCCATCCGCTTCACAACGGATGATGTCTTTTACATTGACAATTTCGTACGCGTTTCCTGTGGGAAGCGTGATCTTGGAATATTGCTCATTTGGCTTGCGGAAATTCTGCAGCAGGAATTTTAAATTTTCAAGATTGGAATTATCCGTAGCGGCAGATTGTTTCGCGCGGATCTTATCGACGGCGGTTTTCAGTTCTTCGGCATCGATCGGCTTCAACAGGTAATCGATCGCGCTGTATTTGATGGCGCGCAGGGCATGCGCATCGGAGGCAGTGGTAAAAATGACATCAAAACCTGTATTCGGCACCCGCTCCAGCAGGTCGAATCCGCTTCCATCCGCCATTTCAATATCGAGGAAGATCAGCTGCGGCTTTTCATCGCGGATCAGCGCTTCGCCTTCAGCCACCGATTCCGCGACACCTACAATAGAGACATCCGGACAGTTGGCTTTGATAAGCACTTCAAGCACTTCGCTGCTTTTCTTTTCGTCTTCAATGATTACCGCTGTGATCATAGGATTATATTATGCGAGCCGAAATTAGGTAACTGGTATGAATATATCAACTCGCGTGCCGGCCGCGTGATGTTGTTCGTCGAAAAGATCCGTGATCGCGACGCTTAACTGGGAGCCATGCAGCCTGTTGATGAGCTCCAGCCGGTCGTGCGTGATCTTCATTCCGAGCGACAGGTGATCCTTCCGGGTTGAAAGCTGCCGGAGCTCGCGCGCTTTATCCCGCCCGATGCCGTTATCGATCACGCTGCAGACGAGTGTATTCCCGTCCAGCCGCACGGTGACATCCAGCGATCCCTTTTCTTTTCTTGGGGTGAGTCCGTGCAAAATTGAGTTTTCAATGTAAGGTTGCAGGAGCATGGCTGGGATCTCAATGAAATCAGCATCCACATCTTCGTCAACAGTGATATGCCAGGTGAACTTGTTTTCAAACCGCATTTCTTCAAGTTCGAGGTAAAGCCGGAGGTATTCCAGCTCTTCGCTCACGGTGATCTGAGACTTTTCCGAATTGTTCAGGATCACGCGCATCAGCCGCGCGAACTTATTCAGGTAACGGCCGGCATCAGCGGTTTTATTTGTCAGGATAAAATGCTGGATGGAATTGAGCGAATTGAAAACAAAATGCGGGTTCATCTGCGCGCGCAACGCTTTCAGCTCATTCCGCGCCATTGCCACCTGCGCTTCTGTTTGAATACGTTCCCGTTTTTTGATTTGGTGAATGCGAAGAAAAACAGAAGCCGAAAGGAGCACTACTGCGCTGGCAGCAATCAATAGCCAGAACCAGGGGCGTTTCCATACCGGCGTTTCAATTGTAAAAGAATATTCGGCCGGCTGATTATTCCATAAGCCTTCATTGTTGCTGCTGATCACTTTAAATGTAAACGTTCCGGGAGGCAGGTTCGAATAGCGCGCCACGCGTTCGGCTGTGGGCGGCGACCATTTATCTTCGAATCCTTCGAGCATATATTTATAGCGCACTTTTGCGGGATTGGTAAGGCAAATGCCCACATATTCGAATGAAATATTATTTTCAAAATACGGAAGCAACGCGTCCGGGGGAAGCGTCGTATCATTATAAAAAAGCCTGAACCCGGTGATATTTGTTTTTGTATACGCGTGGTTGCGCCGGAATTCGGAAGGTGAAAATTTAATCAGACCATTCACAGTTCCAAACCATATGGTCCCATCGCGCGCGATAAAAGCGCCGTTGGTGTTCGATTCCACACCGGTGAATCCTTCTTCCTTTCCAAAAGCGTAAATGGATTTTTCTTTTGTGCGCGCGTAATGATCCGCGTCAAAACGATTCAGGCCCTGGTTGGTGCCAATCCAGATGTATTGGGAATTTTTGTCTATCAATTGACAATACACAAGTTCGGAATTCAGACCGTCGCGCTGCAGGATTGTGTCGATCACTTTTCCTTTATAAATGAAAACCCCGTCCAGCGTGCCGAAATAAATATGACCGTAATTATCTTCCGAGATCCCAAAATAAGAATCAACATCCACGCCGACCCGCTCCGTTGCGTCAGCAAAATTTTTTCCGTCAAAAGTGAACAGTCCGCCGGTGTAAGTGCCGACCCAGAACAAGCCCCGGCTGTCTTCCAGCATGGTCCAGACATCGAATGCGATATTTTTTTTCAGATGAATATAATAAGGCGTAAAAACACCCGACTCGAATTTGGTGACGCCTTTTCCACCGCCAAGCCAGATCCGTCCCTGCCGGTCGGTGATGATCACGTTCACCGTGTCGCTGTGCAGGCCATCACGCCGGTGGTAATTGCGGATGGATCCGTCCGGGGATATCACGCTCAGTCCACGGTCAGTGCCGACAAAAATTTCTCCGTTTGGCATCGTAACGCAGGCATTCGCTTTTGATGAGGCCAGTCCGCGGCTGCGGTCAATCTGCGTGAATGTTTTCCCGTCGTATTTATAAATGCCATTCGCCTCCGAGCATGCCCAGATGTTCCCCTTTTGGTCTTCCGTAATTCCAAAAACAAAATTGCTTGCGAGGCCTTCTTCCGGACCGAAGCTGACAAAACCTTCCCCGCGAAACCGGTAGAGTCCCGAATGGGTGCCAAGCCAGAGGCTGTTCTCATAATCGATGAAGAGGCTAACAACTTTATTGGAGTTGTTATCTGCCGCAACCAGGTATTTACGGAAGTTTTTGCCGTCGAAAGAAAACAAACCATTGCCGGCGCCGATCCAGACAATGCCGTCATTATCTGAGAT
>DATDOQ010000443.1:0-3749 GCA_035293205.1 Bacteroidia bacterium | reverse complement strand
CTGAATCGAAAGGATGCTGCGAGCTTCTTGAAGGATTGCTGGAAACATATAAACAGAATGAACAGGAACTGCAGCTCCAGCCGCGGGAAAATATCGCGCGCGCAATGGCACGGCAGGCAGCTGTGAAAGGCGGACAAAAATTAGCCGCAGATGAAATGCACGCGCTCATTGACGAGCTGTTTGCTTGTGCAACGCCCTCACTTGCGCCCGATGGCAAACCCGTCCTGATCAATTTTCCACTGGATGAGCTTGATCGACGTTTTAAGAGATAAAAGAAGGAATGGGTCCTGAATATCTGCAGCAATGAACAAATTGCAGTTTGCAATTTGCAATAGACTATAAGCAATAAGCAATTGAGCAACCTGCCTTTGCTTAGGCTTCGGCGGATAAATGTGGTAATGTGACAATATGACAATGAGGCAATAGGAAGAATTCAATAGGCAATAAAAACAATAAAAGAATCAACATTAGAATAAAAGGTCGAATTTTTCAATCATAGGTAAATCATACTTCATATTTCATATTTCGTATTTCATCATTCATTTTTCGTATTTCGTACTATTTCGTAATAATTCGTATTTCGTACTCAATAATTCGTAAATCGTAAATATTTTAATGAGTTTTTTTAAGCAGTATCGTCCGTCGCGCAATTCCATGTTTCCACCCGGAGTGATGAACCTTGTCATCATTAACGGGATCATGTTCATTGCAAAAGAGTTTGCCCTGCGCGGAATGCTTCTCGACATGACCGGCCTGCTAGGCGTTTTTCATCCATATTGCCCGGATTTCCGCTGGTATCAATACATCACCAACATTTTTATGCACGGAGATTTCATGCATATACTTTTTAATATGTTCGGACTGGTGATGTTCGGATACCTGCTGGAGAATGCGTACGGAACAAAACGGTTTTTAATATTTTACCTCGTCTGTGGCATCGGCGCATCAATAATTTACCAGGCCTGGGCATCGTTTGAACAATACCAGCTGCTGCTCCATCATGGTTATTCGGGCAGCTTTGCCGAAGGAATAATGCAGTATCCACCCTGCGGGCCGCTGATCGGCGCTTCAGGGGCAGTATATGGACTGCTGATGGGTTCTGCGCTTTTGTTTCCCAACACCGAGCTCCCTTACATGGGTTTTTTTGGCATGCCAATTAAGCTCAAGTGGCTCGCGGTGATTTATGGTGGGGTAGCGGTTGCCAATGGATTCCGCATGAATCCGGAAGATCACGTGGCTCATTTTGCACATATCGGCGGCATGATCTTTGGCTTTATACTTGTTAAAATATTCGCGAAAAGCAGGACACATTTTTATTGATGAGCATTTTCCGTGATATGCGGCTTGGAATAATGGGAACGTATGGCGCACTGCTGCGGCTCATTATTATTAACTGCGTCGTTTTTCTCTTTGCAAATATCCTGGTTGGATTGCTTGAGATCGGCGGTACCCCATTTGCGTACTCTGCTGTTTCAAACTGGATAGACCTTCCCGCCTATCTGCCGCGTTTGCTGGTCAGATTCTGGACACCTTTCACTTATATGTTTGTTCATTTCGGCCTGTTGCATCTGATCGCGAACATGCTGTGGTTATATTTCCTCGGAAGGGTTTTTAGCCAGCTGCTTGGCGGCGCACGCTTAACCGGTGTTTACCTTTTAGGCGGACTTGCAGGCGGAATACTTTTTATTGCCATCAGCAATTTAATTCCAAACGGTGTGAACTCACAGCTGGAAGGCGCTTCTGCCGGCGTGATGGCTGTTGTTGTTGCAGTTGCCGCTTATAGTCCCGATTTCATGGTGTTCCCGTTTGGATTAGCCATGCGGCTGAAATGGATCGCCCTGATCGCGTTTGTGCTTACCACGCTACTGGACCTATCGCAAAACACCGGTGGAAAAGCTGCTCATATTGGCGGCGCGATCTTCGGTTTCATTTATGGGGCACAAACCCGCCTCGGAAAACATCCATTCGAAGGACTGATGAAAATTTTCCGTGTCAAAGCGAAAAAAAGCAGGCTTCGCGTCGAATACAGCATGCGCTCTATACGTTCCAATGATGAGGCTTATAATTCAAGCAAAACCACAATCCGGGTGCGGGTAGACGAAATCCTCGATAAGATTTCACGCTCCGGTTACGACAGCCTTAACCCGGAAGAAAAAGATTTTCTCCAGAAGAACCATGATAAGTACTGACCCTGTAAGCTTGTCAGAAAAAGAAACACATACCGAAGCACGCCCCGCAAACAAGGAATCGAAAAAAAAGCGATGGGCAAAACTTACCTTGCTCGGATCAAACTGGGCGCTGATCATTTGCCTCACCCTGGCATGCATTGCGCCATTTGTAAGCCCCTCCGTCTTCTGGCCCATGGCTTTCTTCGGGCTGCTTCATCCCGTTTTTGTGCTGTTTAATCTTGTTTTTGCGCTCTTCTGGCTCTGGCGGAAAAAGAAAAAACAGGCGCTCTATTCGCTTGGCATTTTAATACTGAGCATTCCTTTTTATGGCCGCCAGTTTAACTTCACATTGACCGGTCCGGCAAGAGCGCCTTCTTATGCAATTAAAATAATGAGCTATAATGTTAAATTATTCGATTATTATAACTGGTCGCAAAATAAAGACACGCGTGTAAAAATATTCAATCAAATTGAAAACGAAAAACCAGCCATTCTCTGTCTGCAGGAATTTTACACGGAAGACAAGGGTGAATTCCGCAACCTGCAGCTGCTGAAAGCACGGCTTTCCATGGAATATGTGCACACCGAATACACCGTCACGCTCCGGAAGGATAATCACTGGGGCGTTGCTACATTCAGTAAATACCCGATCGTCAACCAGGGAAGAATTGTATTTAACAACCGCAACAATAATATTTGCATTTATTCCGACCTCCTGATCGGCAACGATACGGTGCGCGTTTATAACATGCATTTGCAGTCGGTGAGCTTTGGCTACGCCGATCTGAAATTTATGAACCAGGTGATGAGCTTTGAAGATGCAAAGGATGAAATGGTCGCGTCCAAAAACATTTTGCGCAGGATGAAAAGGGCTTCTATTAAACGGGCCAATCAATCCGACGCCATTGCAAAACACATCGCCGAAAGTCCGCATCCCGTCCTTGTCTGCGGCGATTTTAACGACACGCCTGTATCATATACTTACCAAAGCATTTCAAACAGGTTACGGGACGCTTTCCATTCCGGCGGACCGGGCTTCGGAAAAACTTTTGTCAACCCTTTCCCGCTGCCGCGTATTGATTATATCCTTTGCAGCAAGGCATTCCGGACTTTTGAATTCGGTGTTTTGCGGGAAAAAGAATTATCGGACCATTATCCGGTGGTTTGCAAAATAGCCTGGCAGCCTTAGCATACCCCGGAAGTTAATTACCAAAGTATATTAGGGCATCTCTGATAACCCGGCTGAATGAGTCAGTACCGGGTTAACCGTGAGGATTTTTAACTGCACAATAACGAATTAATGCCGGGTTATCAGAGATGCCCTTATATTAACACTCAACGGGGTAAAATCGCCGGCCGCTGTGTGATCTCATGGTAACAAATAATATCACCTTTACAGAAATAATGCGTTACAAGACTTTTGCGCGTAGCATTGGTATCTGACACCGGCTCGCCACCGTGTAGAATGTTGGCGTGCCAGATAAAAAGATCGCCTTTCCGCGCTAAAAAAACTTTTTTCTCAAGATTTTTTTCTTCAATAATGGAAGC
Source organism: Bacteroidia bacterium (assembly GCA_035293205.1). Classification (GTDB taxonomy): domain Bacteria; phylum Bacteroidota; class Bacteroidia; order Palsa-965; family Palsa-965. The sequence goes on along the minus strand of DATDOQ010000443.1, from coordinate 33 downwards.
TATCTTTTTTTCATAATTACCGTAAAGATCGCT
>DATDOQ010000442.1:0-8824 GCA_035293205.1 Bacteroidia bacterium | reverse complement strand
AGATTTCGCAAAAATGCCGAAACCCGATAATGAAGGCATGGATTTGCGCGACCTCGCGTTGAATGCGATCAACCTGTTCAGCGAAACCAGCGAACGAGCCGTTTTTCATTTTCACGATAATAATTTAAAGAAAGCGTGGATCTGGGCCGATAAGGAACAGCTGCTGCGTGTTTTTAATAATCTGTTCCGGAACGCGATCCAGGCTATTCCAGAATTTCGGGAGGGACGGGTGGATGTAACGCTTTCCAGGCAGAACCACAGCTTTATAGTTGCTGTAAAAGACAACGGCTCTGGCATTGATCCGGAAGTAATCGACAAAATATTCGTGCCGAATTTCACCACCAAAACCGCGGGCATGGGGCTGGGCCTTGCGATGACGAAAAATATAGTGGAAAGCAGCAACGGCCGCATCTGGTTTGAAACGGCCAAAGACAAGGGTTCCACTTTTTATATCAGCTTTCCCTCACTTGAAGAATAAAAAAAGAACTGAGTACTGAGTACTGAGAAAGGAGGAAAAATTATTAATGGACGAATTAAGAATGTAATGATGGTTTCTCAGTCTTCATTTCTTATCTCGTTTTCAGCGCTTCTTACTGCTCTCTAAGTTCTCAATTCTCAGTACTCAGTTCTAAATATCATCCACGGCCTCCTTGTACCGGGAAATATTTCGCCTTTAACTTATCATCGTATTCATCCGCATAAATTCCGACGCGGTTGAACGTGTTTTTTATTTCCGCTTTGTCGATGCCGTCCAGTTCCCGGATCGCTTTGATATACGCTTTATCCTGGAAGATAGTGAAAGCAACACCGTAAAGCGAATGATTCAGCTCCAGCAGCTCTTTTGTAAAAAGCGCCTGGTTCTGCACCGGAACTTCACAGACCGGGGCCATCATTTGCAGGTAACCGAAATCGATCAGGTTTCCCTGCGCATCTTTCGACTGCCAGGTATCGATCCAGACTGAAGCAGATCCCATTTTCAAATTCCACTGGCCTGCCGATTGTCCGCGGCATAGCGCAGGATCTACGCCTAATTCTTTGATGGTTTCTTCAACCATGTTGTGATAGTGTGTGATTGCTTCCATGACATCAGTTATTAGTGTGTCAGGCAAATTTATGTTTAATATCTTTACCGCCAATGAAACGCCCCATCCGTGTTTTAGTCGCGAAAGTTGGTCTCGATGGTCATGACCGGGGCGCGAAAGTAATCGCTTCCTTTTTGCGCGATGCGGGAATGGAAGTAATCTATACCGGTCTGCGACAAACGCCCGAAATGGTTGTCAACGCGGCGCTGCAGGAAGACGTGGATGTGATTGGCATCAGCATCCTTTCCGGGGCGCACATGACGGTTTTCCCAAAGATCGTCGCGCTCATGAAAGAAAAAGGAATGGATGATGTATTGCTCACCGGCGGCGGGATCATTCCCGATGCGGACATGAAAAAGCTGCATGCGCTCGGCGTCGGCAAACTTTTTCCACCGGGAACTGACACCGGGGAAATTGTCGGGTATATTTCACATTTCGTGCAATCCAAAAGAAAATAGTTCACCTCTCCCCTTGCATTTTCACAAATGTGATTTGCTGGAATTCAAAAAACCCCCTTATCTTTGCCCATTAACATTATGAACAGCCAGCTTTTCCCTACGAACAAAATGTTGCATTTCTGCATGCAGGTAATGCTCGTTTGATTCCGGGAAGGTTATGACCATCATAGAAAGACTTTCCGGTAAAACGGGAAGTCTTTTTCTTTTACGGTTATTGAAACAGTAAAATATGACAGCTTATAAAGCGCTCATTTTCGATCTTGGAAAAGTCATCTTCGACTATTCTTTCGATCTTGCTTTTTCGTCCTGGGGAAAAACCGGCGGACTGGACCGTGAAGTTGTGCGCAAGCGGTTTGCTTTTGATGAGACATATGGACGATTTTCAAAAGGGGAAGTGACGCCGCAGGAATATTGCGCGCACGTATCAGAGCTGACCGGTATTCCGCTGAGCCAGGAAGAATTTGAACAAGGCTGGAACAGCATTTATCTCGACATATTTCCCGGAATCAATCAGCTTTTAAAATCGCTGCTTAAAAAATACCGGCTGGTTTCATTGACAAACACCAACAGTGTGCACGCAAAAGCCTGGAGTGTTTTGTATGAGGAACAGCTGGCGCTTTTCGAGCGGATCTTTTGTTCTTTCGAAATAGGTACGCGCAAGCCGGAAAAAATGGCTTACAATATAGTTCTTGAGTATCTTCGCCTCCCCGCTGAAGAAACGCTGATGCTCGACGACAAGCCGGGAAACATCATGGGCGCGGCCGGCGCAGGCATCAAAGGCATCTGCGTAAAATCAACATCCCAGATGAAATCGGACCTGGAAAATCTTGGCATTAAATTTTAATAAACCCTGCATCCTGCAATCTGTTTATGGAAAACGAAAAAATTTCAGTGGCGCTTTTTGGTTTCGGCTGTGTGGGCCAGGGACTGTATGACGTATTGAATCACTCGGAAGTTTTACAGGCCGATATCCGCCGCATCTGTGTGAAAGACCCTTCAAAAAAACGCACGGTGGATATGTCGCTGATAACGTACGACAAAAATGATATTCTCAACCGCACCGATCTCAACGTGGTGGTCGAAATGATTAATGATACGGACGAAGCATTTGCCATTGTAAAACGCGCGATGGAAAACGGAACCAGCGTGGTCAGCGCCAGTAAAAAAATGCTCGCCACCTATTTTGAAGAGCTGTATGAGCTGCAGGTGAAACACAATGTCGCGCTGATTTACGAAGGCTCCGCTGGTGGCAGCATTCCGATCATTCGCACGCTCGAAGAATATTACGACAACGAGCTCCTTGGAAGTCTCCGCGGTATTCTGAACGGAACCACCAATTACATCCTGACGCGGATGGAATTGGAAAACAAAGATTACAGTGAAATTTTGAAAGATGCGCAGACCAGCGGTTTCGCGGAAATTGATCCCTGGCTCGATGTGGCGGGATTCGATACACTGTATAAGCTTTGCCTGTTAAATGTCCACGCTTTCGGTTTGATCCTGAAACCTGAACAGGTGTTGACAATCGGGATTCAGAATATAACTTTTAACGACATCCGGTATGCCCGCGAAAAAGGTTTGCGCATCAAGCTGATCGCTTCAGCAGCAAAAGCCGGCGATAAATTCCGGGTTTACGTGATGCCGCGTTTTGTAAAGGCCGATGATGAACTATACAAGATCCAGTACGAATACAACGCGATCGAAGTGGAAGGGGCGTTCTCGTGCAAACAAACATTTACGGGTAAAGGCGCAGGCAGTCACCCCACCGGCAGCGCGGTGCTTTCCGATATTTCAGCCTTAACTTACAATTACCGTTATGCCTATAAAAAGCTGAAAAAATTAAAAAAAGCGCAGAACGGAAATTATAATCCTGCGCAGCTGCTCGACATCGATTTTGTTGTTAAAGTTTATATCCGCTACAACGATCCCCGCGAACTGGAGGGCATCGACATCCGCAATATCGAAGAAGAATACCGTTCCCCAGGCATGCATTTTATCATTGCCGATGTCGGATTCAAATCACTTTACAAGCTGAAAGGAAACAAGGATTCAAAGCTTTTTGTGTGCGCAGTCGAATGACGGGGTAAATTCCAAAAAAATAAAATTCCATCCACCGAAGAGGCGAACCAAAAAAGAAAATTTCAGGCGCCAAAAAAAGCGAAAACCCCTCTGTGTCCGCCGCGGCGGATGCATCCCTCTGTGCGCCTCTGTGTTACTTTTTAAAAACGTTGCTCTCACGCTCCCGGTTTAACCGGGATGCCACACATGCGCTATAGTATCTCGAACGCAAAAACCTCCGTGTACCCCCGTGCATACCTCCTTTTCCCCTCAGTGGTTTTTTTAAAGCACGAAGAAGAATAAATTACTCTTTTGGCTTTTTTCTTGTTAGCGAAGGCGATTTATTTTGCACAATGATCCATGCATTTTAAAAAGATATTTGACTTTTGGTCCGCCTCTTCGGCGGATGGAATTTTTTATTTGAAAATTTGTTTCGTCATAACAAAATCCTCCTGCACATCATTCCCAAGCGTAAACGCTGTCGTTCCGGCAATTTCAAATCCTTCCCGCTGGTAAAAGGCCACGGCTTTTAGATTCTTCTGCCATACCCCGAGCCAGATAAGATCAATATTTGCTCCGCGCGCGTAAGTCAAAATTTCTTCCATCATTCGTTTGCCGATTCCCTTTCCGATCAATGCCGCTGAAGTATACAACCGCGCGATCTCAAGCGGATTTTTCGCATTAAGGTGTTCAGCCGGATTCAAACTGAGCTTCGCATAAGCCGCCAGTTCGTTTCCATTCAATGCAAGTAGAAATTTATTTTTCTCCTTACCAATCTGTCGCTGCAAACTTTTTTCGCTGAAATTCGCTTCAACATATGCTTCCATATCTTCAGGCGTATTAAACGAAGAATACGCTGCACGAAACGTCTCTTCCGATAACCGGCTCAACCTGCTCAGATCGGCGTGATCAGCAAATCGAATTTGGAGTTCCATGAATGTTGACAATTATGCAATCAGCTATAGGCAATAATGCAATTAACAAAGGGCAATAATGCAATTAGCAGTGGGCAATAATACGTACCTGTTCGTAATTCGTCCCCAATCTCAGCTCTCAGTTCTCAGCTCTAAATTTTTCCCTTTAACACTTTTCGTACCTATTCGTAATTCGTACCCAATCTCAATACTCAGCTCTCAGTTCTCGCGCGCCGGCATGTGCGCACCCTTGTCCGCCGGAGCGTAGCGTAGGAGGATTATCACATTACCCACATTACCACATTACCACATTATCTTAAACCCTCACTCCAATCACAAGCATATCATCCACCTGTTCATGCGAACCTTTCCACCCCTCGATCGTCTGTTCAAGTATCCGTTCCTGTGCGGGCAATTCCTGGTCCTGCATATTCAGCAGCAATGCTTTCAATTGCGAGAGCTTGAATTTTTTTCCCTGTGGACCGCCAAACTGATCGGCGTAACCGTCGGAGAATAAATAAATCGTATCGCCATGCTGTAGCTGGATCACGTGATTGGCATACTTCTTTGAAGATTCCTCCTGCATGCCGCCAATGGAAATTTTATCAGCTTTGTATTCGATGAATTGTTTGCCCCGGAACAGGTATAACGGATTGAACGCGCCGGCATACTGTAGCTGCAATGTTTCAGGATCCAGTGAAACAAGCGCAATGTCAACGCCGTCGCGCACTTTTATTTCATCGATGGTATGACGCATCTTTTCGCTGATCGAATGATTCAGTGAATCGAGGATCGCTGCCGGCGTCGCATCCGGCGTTGTGCGGATCGACTGAACAATCATTTCGTTGGTCACAATGCTCATGAAAGCGCCCGGAACACCATGACCTGTGCAATCCACCGCGCCGATCAGCGCGCGACTGCTTCCGTTCTGACCCGTCATTCGGTAGAAATAAAAATCGCCGCTTACAATATCTTTTGGCTTATAAAGAATGAACGAATCGCTGAATTTATTTTTCAGCTCGCGACTCGGCAAAAGCATGGTGTCCTGCAAACGTTTTGCATACCGGATGCTGTCAGTGATCTCACGGTTCTTCTGCGCGAGCTCTTCATTTTTGATCGCCAGCTCCAGGGTCCGCTGTTCAACTTTCATTTCAAGATTTTTCTTCTGGCGTTTCAGGGTCGCCGTCCGCCATTTGTCAAAACCAAAAATGCAGAAGATGATAAATGCGGCCACCAACACATAAAATGCGGCGGTTTGCCAGAATGGAGGCCGGATGAAAAATTTATACTTCACCGGCGCTGTGTTCCAGATCCCGTCGTTGTTGGCGGCGCGCACCAGGAATGCGTATTCACCCGGCGAAAGATTTGAATACACCGCTTCGCTGTGATGTGTGGGCAAAGGCGACCAGTTTTTATCAAACCCTTCGAGCTTATACTGGTACATTACTTTTTCCGGATTGGTAAGGCTCACGCCAACGAAAGAAAAAGTAAGGTGATTTTGGTCATAGCTGAATTTATTGTCCTCCGGAAAATCGGACGGATGCATGAACACTTTCAATCCGCTTATGAAAGTAATTGGCTCCGCTTCATTTTTTGCATTTTCATGTGGATCAAATTTTACGGCGCCCATGATCGTTCCAAACCAGAGAGATCCATCTTTGTCAATGCTCGCGGCATTCGGATTCACTTCCACCCCCGGGAATCCCTCGCTTTTTCCATAATGCACAAAGGTTGTATCCTTGCGCATAAACTTATCAAGCCCGCGGCTGTTGCCTACCCAGATATTGTTTTCGTGATCCGCGATGATCGCATATGGCGATTCTGTGCTCATGCCGTGCCGGCCCGTGAAGTTGTGGAAGGCGCGGCCGTCAAACATGTACAATCCGCCGCCATAAGCGCCGAACCAGAGCTGATGATCTTTGTCTTCGTTGATGCAAAGAATGAACCGGTGTACAATACCGCTGCTTTCATCATAACGCGTAAATCCTTTGCCGTCGTAAACTGAGAGATAACCGCCCAACGCGCCGAACCAAAGATTGCCGCGGCTGTCACGGAAGATCCTGTAAACGTTATTGCCACCCAGGCCGTCTTCCGTCGTGTAGTTGCGGAATGTTTTGGTGGCGGGATCAAATTTCGAAACACCTTCTTTTGTTCCGATCCAGATATTTCCTTTCAGGTCCGAATTGATCGCGTAAACCACATCCCCCGCGAGCCCGTCTTTTGTGCTGAATGATTCGAAGGCGGTCGCGCCCTTCATCTTCCTGCTAACGCCGCCAAAACCGGTACCCGCCCAGATCGTGCCCGCCTGGTCTTCATACAGCGAAAGAATCACATTGCTTTCCAGTCCATCCGCTATTGTATAATTGCGCGTGATGAATTTTTTTTCTCCCGTACCGGGAACATTGTAAAAAGCAAGCTGCGTCAGCCCCTCATTGGTGCCAAGCCAGACATTATTTTCATTGTCAACAAGCGTTGCCCACACGATATCATTCAGCAGTCCATCCTGCTTGTCAAAAAGCTGGAAACGTTCTCCGCGATACTGATTGAGACCAACTTCCGTACCGATCCAGACATTCCCTTCGCGGTCATCTAAGATGGCATCTACATTAAAATAGTTAAGCCCTTGTCTGGTGTTGTAATTTTTTACAATAGCCTTATCAATCGCTTCGGTGCGGTTGGTGGAACCGGACGGACTGATCCGGGTTGCCCCGCCGCCGGTAGTTCCCACCCAGATATTTCCTTTCCGGTCAGCGGTAATGGTTTCAACGAAATTTGCGCCGAGTCCCTGCGCTGAACCGATGATCCGCATCGTGGGCAGCAGCGTCGGAGCGTTACGGTTGATAAAGCCAGGTGGAAGCTGAAGCACGATCACACCTGTGTCGGCAGTACCCACCCACATCTCTGCGCCGCCGTTTGCGAGAGAAAAGGAAGTGATCACATCGCTTGGAAATCCCCGCGCGGCATTAAAATCCACAAATGAAGCCGGTGAGCTGATATCGCTTTTGGTATCGCAAATCGTGATCCCACGATCTGTTGCGATCCACATATTGGCATTGCTGTCGAGCGCCAGCGCAAATACATTCGCGCTCGCAAGTCCATCTTTCACATTCAGCGAAAACATCCGGTTCTTTGCAGGATCGTAAATAAAAATTCCCGACCCTTCCGTGGCGATCCAGAAATATCCCTGTTCATCTTCGACGATAGAGGTGACTGTCCGGAAACGGGTGTACTCCTCCAGGTTCAGGCTCTCAAACTTTTTCGACTTTGCATTATAACGGCTCACGCCGCCGGCCCAGTGCCCAAACCAGATGTCACCGCGTGAATCTTTATACGAAAACGTCACCCAGTCTTCGGCGAGGCCATCCTTTCTTGAAAAATTTTCAAACGAAATGCCATTGTAACGCGACAACCCGGATAGTGTGCCGATCCACAGGTTGCCTTCATTGTCCTGTACAAGCGTCTGCACCTGCGACTGCGCCAGGCCCTGCTCCACACCATAAGTGATGAAGCTGGTGGTCTGCGCACCGGCAAAAAAAACGGCAAGGAGCGCCGGAATTAAACTTTGTAGTCGTTTGCGCATGTACGGTTAGCTGCGTTTATGCCGGTAAAGTTCGCCGTTATATGTTTTGGCGTCAATTTCCGCTTCATCCTTGTAATAATATCTTTTTCCCCACCAGTATTCCTTTTCCCTGAAAATTACACGCGTCCCGCCGGGCCAGGTAATGATGGTCGATTTCACATTCATAAAAATACCATCGGCATTGGTTATAACAATATGCGGCGAAGGTGTATAATTCAAAGCAATAGCGGATACTGCGGGGCGAAGACTGTTGGATTTATATTCCCGTTCGATCAGCGCCGTGGTTTCGATCAGCATCATCAGCCGCTGTTCGCGTACCTGCTTATTCGCGAGCGTTTGTTTTTGCCTTTCCTTCAGTTGCTCTGTCAAAAAATGCTGCTGTGCCTTGCGGACGGCTTCACTGCGCATCACTTCCACCACTGAAATACCTTCCGAGATCTGCTTCATTTTATTGAATTTGCTGATATTATTGCGGCGTTCACTTTCCGCTACCAGCTTGAGCAGGTTGCTTTCGTATTGTGCACGGATGTTTTTGTTTTGTTTTTCGCGGCTCAGGCGTTCCTGCTTTTCGCGTTGAAGCCGGATCGCTTCCGTTTCCATTCCCGGCTCATTATTTACCGGCAGATCAGCTTCTGCGACACTGGCATTTCTGTTCTCTTCTTCCTTGCGATTGCGCTCCTCTTCCTGTCGTACAAACCACAGACGCTCTTCCTCTTCCCGTTGCGCCTTTTC
>DATDOQ010000441.1:0-5015 GCA_035293205.1 Bacteroidia bacterium | reverse complement strand
ATTCATTGCGCTGTTTGAATTTCCACGACATGCCGCGGCGCAGGTGATCGGCTTCCGCAAGCGAGAGTCCGGCGAAAGCGTGTCCCACCCGGATCACATCTTCCTGGTAAACCATCACGCCGTACGTTTCTTCGAGCAGGTCATACAGCGCAGGAAGTTTTTCGCGCGCTTTTTTTCTTTCATTCTCATCGCGGTAACGCAGGATGTAAGCGCGCATCATGCCGCTGCGCGCGACGCCCGGACGAATAATGGAGCTGGCAGCCACGAGGCGCAAATAATCATCCGCGCGCAATTTCGCGAGCAGCATCCGCATGGCCGGCGACTCCACGTAAAAACAGCCGATGGTGTCGCCCGCGCGCAGAATTTCCTTCACCGTTTCATCTTTTTTAAACCGTTCGAGATCGTGAATGTCGATGGTGACACCTTTGTTCTTCTGCACGATTTCCAGCGCATCTTTGATCTTCCCCAATCCGCGCTGGCTGAGAATATCGAATTTGTACAGGCCGATGTCTTCCGCTTCGAGCATGCTGAACTGCGTCGTGGGAAAACCTTTCGGCGGCATGAACGTCGCTGCATAAGTTGTGATCGGCTCCTCGGAAATCAAAATTCCGCTGGAGTGAATGCTGAGGTGACTTGGAAATCCATGGATGAGCTGGCTGTAGAGCAATACCAGCTTTCCCAGCTCGTCCGCTTCCGCCTGCCTGCGCTCGTCCTGCAAACGGTCAATCTCACCAGGTGGAAGTCCAAAAACTTTTCCAAGCTCACGCGTCACCGCGTCCCGCTGAAATGTATTGTAAACGCCCAGCAGCGCGACGCCGCCAGTTTTTCCAAAGCGATCAAAAATATACCGCGTCATGTCATCCCGGTCCGTCCATGAAAAGTCGATGTCGAAGTCGGGCGGGTTGCTGCGGTAAGGATTAATAAAACGCTCGAAATAAAGATCAAGCTCGATGGGGTCCACGTCGGTGATCCGCAGCAGGTAGGCCACCATGCTGTTGGCGCCACTCCCCCGGCCGACGTAATAATATCCTTTGTGCTGCGCGTACCGCACAATATTCCAGTTGATGAGAAAATAGGACGCGAAGTTCATTTCGGTGATGACCTTCAGCTCTTTTTCCACGCGTTGCAACACCGCTTCACCGGGCGCAGATCCGTAACGATACCGCAGGCCCCTCGCGCATTCATCGCGCAGCTTTTGAAAATCGCCCTCCGGCGAACCGGTGTAATGGTGTAAATTTTTATTGGCAAACTTTCCGTATTCAAAATCGACGTGGCAGTTCTCCAGGATATTTTTTGTGTTTTGGATCGTAAGCGGATATTCCCTGAAAGTATGTTCCAGCGTTGCTCTTGAAATCATCTGGTCTTCCATCACCGCCTGTTCGGACGCCGGCAATTTGCTCAGCAATGTATTGTTCGCGATCGCGCGCAACAAGCGGTGCGCGTTGAACTGCCGTTTCCCTGCAAACGTAACCGGCTGGAGGATCACGAATTTTTCACCCTGTTTTCCATGGGGCGAAAACAAAAGCTTCGAAAGATCTTTTGTAGAAATCCCGATATGTTCCCAGGGACGCAGCTTTTTCCGCCGGCGTTCTTCGGACCATCCTGTATAAGCGGAAAAAGGATAGATGATATGCACGTTCTCAAATTCCGGAGCGATGGTATCAAAATCTTTTTCTGCATGCAGGTGCTCCGACAGGTGTTCATTCAGCTCCCGGAATCCCATGTTGTTTTTCGCAATGCCCACATATTGCTGTGTGATCCCGTTCCGGAAATCGATCCCGATGCACGGCTGCAATCCCTTTTCCTTCGACAGGCGGATCGTATCAAAAACCGCCGAGGTGTTATTGATATCGGTAAGCGCAAACCGTTCGTATCCGTTATACGCAAGCGCGTCGAGTAATTCTTCCGTGGCGTACGTGCCGTAACGAAGGCTGTAGTTTGTATGACAGTTGAGGAGCAATGTGAGAATGTGGTAATGTGAGAATGTGGTAATGTGAGAATGTGAGAATGTGGTAATGTGAGAATGTGGTAATGTGAGAATGTGGTAATGTGAGAATGTGGTAATGTGAGAATGTGGTAATGCGAGAATGTGGTAATGTGAGAATGTGGTAATGTGAGAATGTGGTAATGTGAGAATGTGGTAATGTGAGAATGTGGTAATGTGTGAATGTGAGAATGGAGAGAAGAGTGGTCCACCTGCGTGACAAGGGAGAGAGGAAAAATGTGCTAATCCTCCGATAAAGTTTCCGCAGATAAATAAACGTTGCAGTGTATGCAACCATGCTCAGCCTGTCAGGCTGAGCAGCTGCGTGGGCCTTGTGTGCCGGCGCGTATCGAAGCCTGTCAGGCTGAGTAGCCGTGCGCGCTTGGGCGCATCGAAACTTTTAATGCACCTGTCAGGCTGAGTGGCCTTTTCGCGGGCCGGCATGTGCGAATCGAAGCCTGGCATGCGGTTGTCAGGCTGAGTAGCCGTGCGCGCTTGCGCGCATCGGCGTATCGAAGCCTGACAACCGCATCACTGCATCTTTGCCGAAACGTTTCCGGATACGATCCATCGCCTGGTAAAGGCTGGCCTTTTCGCTGATATCTTCGAAAAGATTGTACTGGAAATTTCCCTGCACAAGATGACTGAATTTCACGCCGACCAGCCGTATCAGCATTCGTTTCTGGTAAAGTTTGTCAAAGAGCTCTTTTACTTTTTCGATGAGTGTGTGATCCATGGATGTGTATGGTATTCGTGTTTGTAAAGTATACGTATTAAAATCGGGGTACCGGATTTTCACGGTGACGCAGGCGGTCAGCTTTTGTTCGGTGCGCAGCTGGAAAGCGAGCTTTTCGGTCATGCCCAGCAGAATGCCTTTGATGGCGGCAACATCGATCGTGTCCTGCTCAAATGTCTGTTCCATTGAAATCGACTTCCGCTCTGAATAGGGCACGACGGGTGTGTTGTCGATACCGTTCGCTTTTTTCCAGATCACTGTGCCGTTTTCTCCGAGCACCTGCTCCATGATATCCGCCGGCATTTGCTGAATGGTGCTGATCCAGAGCACACCCATTCCACGCAGCAGGTGATATGTTTTTTCACCCACCATCGGGATCTTCCGCACCGACAAGGGCGCAAGGAAACTTTTTTCGCAGCCGGACTGAATTTCTTTTTGCCCGTTTGGTTTTGACTCGCCGGTTCCCACTTTCGAAACCGTTTTATTCGTTGACAGGGCAAACGAGATGGGCAGTCCTGTTTCCTTCATTATTTTCTGCCGCATTTCAGTGGCCAGCTTGTAGCAGCCGAAAAAACGATCCATGCCGGTGAGATCTACGTAAAACTCATCGATCGACGTTTTTTCATACAGGGGCACATGTTCCGCGACAATTTCCGTGACCGCATCCGAGTATTTGCTGTATTGCGCCATATCGCCGCGCACGATAACCGCATCGGGACAAAGCTGCCGCGCCATCCGCATGGGCATCGCGGAATGAATACCAAACTCCCGCGCTTCATAGCTGCACGAAGCCACTACACCGCGGTCGCCCGAACCGCCCACCAGCACCGGCTTGCCCACCAGCTTCGGATTTTGCAGGCGTTCCACCGAAACATAAAAGGAATCAAGGTCAATATGTACGATCGATCTATCCATCACTACCTGCGGCTTCAGAATACAGGACGTCACCAGTGTGCCCTGTGCGGCGTATTAAACGCATGAACAAAATTAGCTACTATTTTCAGCTAACATGACTATTTTTTGTAGTTTTGAAATATGAATAAGCTGGCACGGAATATTGCGCATCTGAGGAAGCTGCGAAAACTTTCCCAGGAAGAACTTGCGGAAGCGCTGAAGATCAAAAAGTCACGACTCGGTTCTTACGAAGAAACCCGCTCCGAGCCACCGCTGGAATTGCTCATCCGCTTTTCAGAATATTTCAACCTGCCGGTCGATATCCTATTAAAAAAAGATCTTACAAAATCCGACACGCTTCCTTCGATCGAGGTGGGCAATCAGCGGGTGCTTTTTCCGATCACGGTGGACAATAACAACCGGAACCTGGTGGAAATCGTTGACATCAAAGCTTCCGCCGGTTATCTCGCCGGCTACGACGATCCCGAATTCCTCGAATCGCTTCCGAAAATGCAATTGCCTTTTATCAAAAACGGCACCTGCCGCGCATTCCCGGTTCGCGGCGATTCCATGCCCCCGCTCGAAACGGGCGCGCTGGTGATCGGACGATTCGTGGAAAATCCCGACGAGATCAAAGAAGGAAAAACATATATCCTCGTCACACGTCATGAAGGCATTGTGTACAAGCGCGTATTCAGAACGAAAAACAAACGGGATGGTTTCCTGCTTCATTCGGATAACAAACTGTTCGCGCCATATGCTGTTCACCCGAAAGATATGCTTGAGATTTGGGAATTTGTTTGCAGCATTACCAAAGACGACAGCGCCGGCAAAGCCGATGACAGCAAAAAAATGCTGGATATGATGAGCCTGCTGATGAAAGATGTGGCAGAACTGAAGATCCACCTACGCTGAAGCTTCGGCGGACAAGGGAGAGGCAGTAGTCATTAGTCATTAGTCATAAGGGGGTCAGGAAAAACTATTTAGATAAACCCCCAATGACTATTGACTAATGACTATAATTTATTGCTAATTGACTTTATTGTCTAACTTTAAATTATTAACCTACCCGCTCCTATGGCATACCAGTATTATGACACCGAAGTAACCGAAGTAATTCACGAAACGGAAATCATTCGACGTTACATGATCCGGAATCCCACCGAAATACCTTTTGATTTCAAAGCCGGACAGTTTGTGATGCTGGATCTTCCGATTCCAAGCAAAGTCACCAACCGCAGTTATTCAATTGCCAGCGCGCCGGGAGGTAATGGTGAATTTGAGCTGCTTATTTCTTTGAAGGCGGACGGACTTGGAACACCTTATATATTTAATGAGGTGAAACCGGGGAGCGTTGTCAAAGTGTCGAAGCCGATCGGAAAATTCACACTTCCGGAGAAC
>DATDOQ010000440.1:0-4844 GCA_035293205.1 Bacteroidia bacterium | reverse complement strand
TGGTCACAGGTTGGTTCGGGTATGGTCGGGAAGTTGCCAAAACCGATGGCCGTGGATGACTTTCTTAACCATCTGAAAAGTTCCATGAAGGCGAAGGTGATCCGGTATACGCCGGTTTCTGGAAAAGTGATTTCGAAGGTTGCAGTTTGTGGCGGTTCCGGCAGCTTTTTGCTCCAGGACGCGATCCGTTCCGGCGCGGATGCATTCGTCTCGGCCGATTTCAAATACCACCAGTTTTTCGACGCCGACGGAAAGATCGTTATTGCCGATATCGGACACTTTGAAAGTGAGCAATTTACAATGGATCTGCTGGTTGATAAACTAAAGCAAAAATTCCCTACTTTTGCAGTCCGCCAAACTGAAATAAACACCAATCCGATAACCTATCACACATGACGATCAAAGCGAAAAAAGTGGACGAAAAATCAGACATTCCCGTAGAAGAAAAGCTTCGCTCGCTATACGAACTTCAGCAAATTGATTCCCAGATCGACCGGATTCGCACGGTACGCGGTGAGCTTCCCCTGGAAGTCCGTGATCTCGAAGACGAAGTTGCGGGCCTCGAAACCAGGATGAACAACCTGAACGATGAGATCAAAGCGCTGGATGATTCCATCACGGAGAAAAAAAATGTGATGAAGGATGCCGCTACGATGATCAAAAAGTACGAAGGTCAGCAGGGGAAAGTCCGCAATAACCGCGAGTTTGATTCGCTGACAAAAGAAATCGAATTCCAGAACCTCGAGATACAGCTTGCTGAAAAGCGCATCAAGGAATTCAAAGCCCAGATCGCTTCAAAAAAGGAGATCATTGATAATTCGCAGGGAAACCTCGACGAGCGCAAAGAGGATCTGAAAATGAAAAGAGAAGAGCTCGAAGACATTGTTTCTGAAACCAAAAAGGAAGAAGAAGACCTGATCGCGCGTTCAAAAGACGCGGAAATAAAAATTGATTCACGCCTGATCAATGCATACAAGCGGGTCCGTTCAAATGTTCGAAACGGGCTTGCGGTTGTTCCGGTTCAGCGCGACGCGTGCGGTGGTTGTTTTAATAAAATTCCGCCCCAGCGCCAGCTCGATATCCGGATGCATAAAAAGATCATTGTCTGCGAACATTGCGGCCGCATTCTCATCGATGCAGACTTCCTGATGGGAGAAGGCAAGCCGGTTGTTGAAGTGATTGAAAAGCCAAAATCAAGGGCAAGAGCAAGATAATCCTGTCTCATTTTATCATTGAAAATCCCGGGTTCCAAAAGGTTTCCGGGATTTTTGCTATTTAGCGCTTTGGGATCTCCGCCGGAACAGGGGAGGATAACGAAGAGGAAATCGTTTTCGGATCTGTGGTCCTGTATGGAAATATGATCACAATTTCAGCATTTTTAAAAATAAAAAAAGGCCATCACCTGGCCTGCTTTCAATGAAAGATTGTGTAAAGAAGCGGGAACCAGGAACCAGGAAATGCATAATGCATTTTTTATCCTGGTTCTTGGCTCCTGGTTCCCTTTTTAATGACCTTTTCCTTCATGCCCATGATCCTGGGCCGGCTGCTTGTCGTGACTTTCAATATGCTGTTCTTGTGCGTGTCCATGGCCGGCACTTTTGCTTTTTCCCCATCGATCGGTCCCGCTGAATTCCATAAAATAAGCGGCAAGACAGATCAGCCCAAAAACCGTTGCAACTAAACCGGCCAGCGGTATATACCAGCCCGAAGGATAGTATTGGCGATCACCTTCCGTGTTGTCGTGAGAAGTTCCTTGTCCGTGCCCGTTTCCTGTTGGTGTGCTCATAGCAGATCAGTTTACAATAGGATGCAAGTATAAGATTTTTGCGTCGGAAGAAGTTTTGAAGAAAAAGTTTTTATTTCACAAAGCGGCAAATACTCAACGACGGCCGACTTCACGCAGATAAGAAACATGCGAACGGATGGCGCGAAACATTGTCGGGTATTCGATGTACTGCACATTATACTGGCGGCAAAGTGATTTTACCATTTTCTGCAGTGCGGGGTAATGGACGTGACTGATCCGCGGGAAAAGATGATGCTCCACCTGGAAATTCAATCCTCCCGTAAACCAGGTGATGATCCTACTGCTGGTGGAGAAATTCGCCGTGGTGTTCAATTGGTGGATTGTCCAGCTTTCTTCGATCTTATTCGAATTCGCATCAGGAACGGGGAAATCGGCGTGCTCCACCACGTGCGCAAGCTGAAACACGATCGATATCGTGATTCCCGATACAACCGTAGCGAGTGTATATCCGATCAAAGCCTGCGGTCCAAGCGCCATCAATGGCAGCGCGAGAAAAATAAAAAAGTAAACAAGCTTGCTGATCCAGAAAATAAAGTGCTCGGAGATGGTCAGCTTTTTGATTTTCATTCCTGAAATTTTTCCCGAAAAATATTTCAGGAAATCGCGCTGGTAAATCCACCAGAAATGGGTCAGCGAATACAGGAGGGGAAAGTAAATATGCTGTGCGCGGTGAAACCATTTATGCGGCTGGTTCACATTGGTGCGGATGAAAGGCCGGATATCAATGTCGTCATCCACCCCTTCGATATTTGTGAAGGAGTGATGGATCATGTTATGCTTGGTTTTCCAGAGCAAAACATTTCCGCCCATGAGGTTGAGCGTATAGCCCATCATTTCGTTCACCCAGCCTTTGCGCGAATAGCTGCCGTGCGCGCCGTCGTGCATCACATTAAACCCGATCGCGGCGAGGTTGAATCCAAATAATACACAAAGCACGAGGCTGAGCCAGCCGGGCATTGCGACCATCAAAAGCAGCAGATAAGTGGCCACCGCGGAAGTAAGGAGAACGATTGTTTTGGAGTAAAGTTTCCAGTTACCGGTGGTGGTCAGCTTTCGGGATGCAAAATATTCCTCAACCGATTTTTTTAAGGCAATGGTAAAATCTGCTTGCCTGTTACTGAAAGAAATTTTTGTCATGATCTGTTTTTCAGTCGCCAGTTTGAGTGATTTTCAAAACATTCCAGGTGACTTTGAATTTAAAAATAGCCACTGCAGGTAGGGTTACAGCGGCTATTTTTTGAAAGGGCATTTTCAGTCGGAAAGTAAATTAATTACGGTCGCGACGCTGAAAATTATCCGGACGATCCGTTTTCGGACGGGCCTCGTTGATGTTGATGTTTCGTCCTTTAAGGTTTACGCCGTTGAGCGCGTCAATCGCCTTCTGTGCGGCAGCGTTATCGGGCATTTCTGCAAAAGCGAAACCACGGCTGCGGCCAGTCATTTTGTCGGTGATGATTTTTACGGAAGTAACTTCGCCGTGCTGAGACAGCATCTCGTGCAGTTCTTCTTCTGTTGTGGCCCACGCCAGGTTGTTAATGAAAAGATTCATAAAATTGATGCTTGTTGTTGGTTTCAAGCGCAAAAGTACCCATAATTCCGTTTGGTGCAGTGAATACCTTGCCGGCAATTCGACCAACGGGCGCTTTTTTTTCATTTTTGACAAAAAAAAGAAGGCCGGAGCTGCGAAATCCGGCCTTCAGCACACTATTTGCACGAAACAGGGCCGCCCCGGCTTTTTCTAACCTGACCTGAGTCCGGGAGGATGTTCGCTAATAAGACGGCGATATTTCTCAATTGTTACCCTGATCTTCATTGATTTATGGAATATTAACAGGAAAGGAATTTTGACTCTGAAGTAACTGAGGCTCAGGGTATAAAATCGTTTTTTTGGTTACAATTTTTCATAACTATCTGATAAACCGATATTATCGTATCCAATAAGCCCCTTCGTGTCTTTTCTTCGTGTCCTTTCTTTCTTGGTGGCTATCATCTTTGTGTCTTTTTCAGCCACGTCCCGAGGCTTCGGGGATACACGGATTAACACGGATTATTTTGAGCCAGGATTATACATATTAGCCTGGATTAGGATAAAGTCTGAGTAATTTAGACGCATGAATTCCTTTTTCACCCGGATAGCCGGCGTTTTTATGCTGCTGGTTTTCTTATTCCCGTTCGTGGAAAAAGGAATGCACGACTTTGAACACCGGGATGATTTTCATTGCACAGAAAAATCTTCAAAGCACCTGCATGCAAACGATCATGATTGTTCCATTTGCGATTACCAGGCGCCCGTTTCACAGCATGATCCAACGGATGTAAATCGTATCCTCACTTTTGCGGGATCCTGTAAACAAATAATCCTGCCGGTCGCAAAATCTTCTGCCCGGAATTTTCTCCGCTCCGCTCCACGCGGACCTCCTTCCTTTTCCTGAATTGCGACTACTTATCCCGGCGGATGTTTTCCATCCCTGGCAAATTTTGCGCATCCGGAATTTTTAATGGAGGAAAAAGATCATGAAAAACTTATCAGTCAGTTTCATTTGTTTGTTGCTGTGGCCAGCCATGACAGTTGCCAAGACGGAGAAAACAAGCCTGTCGGGAAAAGTAACCGATAAAATCACAGGTGAAATAATTCCTTTTGCAGATGTTTTTTTGCCGGATCTTAAAACCGGCACCCGCGCCAAAGCAGATGGAACTTATTTTATCGATAACCTGCCGTCGATCAAAACACTCGTGTATGTGCATATGACCGGCTATACCGCGATCACGGAAAATATTGATCTCGCTCTAATAACTATTATGGATTTTGCGCTCGAGCCGGCCATCATCGAATTGGCTACAGCTACCGTAACGGGAAGTTCACATGCTACGGAAGCAAGAAAAAATCCTGTACCGATAACCATCATCGACCAGCAATATCTTTCGCAAAACCCAACCATGAATATTGTGGATGCATTGGGAAAAACACCGGGCGTTAGCGGACTAAGCAGCGGACCCAATATTTCGAAACCGGTGATCCGCGGGCTTGGCTATAACC
>DATDOQ010000439.1:0-8420 GCA_035293205.1 Bacteroidia bacterium | reverse complement strand
AAGCTTTTGTTAATGAGTTATTCAGAATCTCGCAAAATCCGTTCGATGAAAGATGGCCTGAAACATGCTCCCTGATCTTTTCCGGATCGGGTTTTGGCGAAATGGATAAATTGGCCCGAAGAAATTCCGGCAACGGGATATTGTTATAACCATAAATACGCAGCACTTCTTCGATCACATCCGCGGCACCGGTCACGTCCACTTTGAAGGCCGGCACTAAAAGCCGCAACGCGTCCTTGCCTTCCGACTCGATCTCAATGCCAAGAGCAAGCAGAATTTTTTTGATCTCCGTGTGAGGAATGCTTTTTCCTGTGAGTAAATCACATTGCGCGTAGGTAAAGGCAATTTCCTTTTCTTCCACTTTCTCCGGGTAAATATCAATCAGCTCGCCGGAGACTTGTGCGCCTGCAACTTCTTCAAGCAGGTAAATTGCCCGCTGCAGGGCCGTGACCGTCATTTCCGGATCTGTTCCCCGCTCAAAGCGAAAAGATGATTCAGTTTTTAACTGGTGACGTTTTCCGGTTTTACGCACATGCACCGGATCGAAAAAAGCGCTCTCCAGGAAAATATTCATTGTTTTTTCTGATACACCAGAATCAATACCTCCAAAAACTCCCGCGATACACATTGGCTTTACGGTATCACAGATCATCAGATCATCCGCCGATAGTTTCCGCTCAATGTTATCCAGCGTTATAAATTTTGTTCCTGCGCTCACTTTGCGTACAACCACTTTTTTCCCCTCTATCCGGTCGGCATCGAATGCATGCAAAGGTTGTCCGAGCTCATGCATCACATAATTCGTAACATCAACTATGTTGTTAATCGGTCGTACCCCGATCGCCTGCAAACGTTCCTGCATCCATCCAGGAGATTCTTTCACTGTAAGATTATTGATGTAAATTCCGGAGTAACGGATGCATGCTTCCGGATTTTTAATTTCAACAGTTATTGGATGAGCAGTAGATTCTTCGATCGCTGAAACGGGCGGAAACCCTGGTGGCCGGTGCTCTGAATCAGGATTTTGTTTAAGCTCACTGGCAAGAATCACTGCAGCGAGATCACGTGCCACACCATAATGAGAAACCGCATCCGCGCGATTTGGCGTTAAGCCGATCTCAAAAATAAAATCAGAATGAAGATTGAAATATTCGGCAGCCGAAGTTCCGATTTTCGCGCTGTTGTCCAGCACCAAAATTCCTTCGTGCGAGCCACCAAGGCCGATCTCATCTTCCGCACAGATCATTCCTTCTGATAGTTCGCCGCGGATCTTTGATTTTTTAATTTCAAACGGTTCTCCGTTAACAGGGAAAACTGTGGTGCCCGCGGGGGCTACGACAACTTTTTGACCCACTGCCACGTTGGACGCGCCACAAACAATGCTAAGCAAATTACCGGTTCCAATGTTCACTTTAGTCAGTGAAAGCTTATCCGCATTCGGATGTTTTGTTTTCTCCACCACTTCGCCAACCACAAGCCCTTTCAATCCACCGGGGATCGATTCAAATGTATCAATGCTTTCCACTTCGAGGCCACAATTCGTAAGCAACGATGCGATCTCTTCGGCGGACAGTTCCGTTTTAATAAAATCTTTCAGCCAGTTATATGAAATTTTCATAGTACCAAAAGTACGAAATACGAATACGAATACGAAAGAGTACGAAATACGAATAATACGAAATAGTACGAAATACGAATAGTACGAAATACGAATAGTACGAAATAGTACGAAATACAAAAAAGTACGAAACGGATGAGAAATACGAATTTATGCGAATTGGCGAATACGCAAGGGCGCATTCATTTTATTAAAAAGTCGTCCGCGCAACGGAGGAGTCACGCGGACGCTGGTTGGGCACGGACTGCGGTCAACGACTGCCCATTTCATCACCCGGGATTATGCTGCGGGCTAACCCCGAAACAACGACTGTATTGCCGTTGCCGGTTGTATAATCCCTCTGACGCAAAAAGATACGTTGCCACTGAATTTTTTAATGGATCAAAGCAGTGAATGCCCGGTCATTTCTTTCGGCGCTTTAAGTTCAAGAAGCTGAAGGATAGTTGGTGCAATGTCTGCAAGCCGGCCATCCTGGATGGAATTGAAACTTTTGTCAATGAGAATGCAGGGAACCGGGTTGGTTGTATGAGCGGTGTTCGGTGATCCGTCGGTATTTATCATAAAATCGGCGTTGCCATGATCGGCTATAATGACAAAAGAATACCCGGTTTTCAAACCCGCCTGAACTACCCTTTCAAGACATTGGTCAACGGTTTCAACTGCTTTGACCACCGCTTTGTAATCGCCTGTATGACCCACCATGTCAGGGTTTGCATAATTCAGGCAAATAAAATCACCGGAACTTTTTTCCAGCTCGGAAACAATTGCATCGGTTACTTCGACAGCGCTCATCTCCGGTTTCAGATCGTATGTCGCCACCTTCGGCGAGGGAATTAAAATTCTGCGTTCCCCTTCAAAAGGTTTTTCACGGCCTCCGGAAAAGAAAAAAGTAACGTGCGGATATTTTTCCGTTTCTGCAATGCGAATCTGTTTTTTCCCGGCCGCCTCCAGTGTTTCTCCCAGCGTCATCCGCAGATCCTCTTTTTCATAAATGACTTTTATATTTTTGAATGAATTATCATAATTGGTCATCGTTATGTAGTGCAGCGGCAGCGTGTGCAGCCCATGTTCAGGCATGTCTTTTTGCGTTAAAGCAATAGTGATTTCCCTGCAACGATCCGTCCGGAAATTGAAACAGATGACAGCGTCGCCTTCGCGTATGGGACCAACGGCGGAATTATCGTCGTGGGAAATAATGATAGGTTGGATAAATTCATCCGTGATACCCTCATCATAGGATTCCTGAACGGCCATCAATGGATCAAAGGTATGTCTGCCTTTTCCATGCACAAGCGCGTCTGCGGCGACTTTAATTCTTTCCCAGCGCTTGTCGCGGTCCATGGCATAATATCTGCCGGTAATGCTGGCGAGCGTTCCGGTTGTGGTGTTCATGTGCTCGATCAACTTCGCAAGAAAACCGTACCCGCTTTTGGGATCGGTGTCCCGGCCATCCGTAAAGGCATGCACAAACACATGTTCCAAGTTGTGCGATTTTACAACTTTCAGCAGGTGATGAAGATGTTCCTGCGAAGAATGCACACAACCGTCGGAAACAAGGCCCATGAGATGAATCGCCTTCCCTGACTTTTTGATATAATCGAATGTTTCAAGCAATACGGGATGCTGATCGATTGAACCGTCCCGGCAGGCACGATTGATTTTTACAAGGTCCTGGTAAACCACACGGCCTGCCCCGATATTCAGGTGGCCCACTTCGGAATTGCCCATTTGTCCTTCGGGCAAACCCACATCTTCACCGGAAGTTCTCAGCCGGCTGTTTGGATAACGGGCCATCAGCTGGCTAAAAAATGGCGTTCGGGCATGCGCAATCGCATTCGCACGGGTTCCGTTCCCAATGCCCCAGCCATCGAGAATGATCAGCGCAACTTTCGGTGATGGTTTCATGTAACGGGAATTCGTATTTCGAAGATACTGCCTCCACCGGACCGGTCAAGCACCAGAATTTTCCAGCCATGGGCTTCAACAAGATGTTTGACGATAAAAAGCCCAAGTCCGGTTCCGCGCGTGGTGCGCGTTTCCTCATTGCCGATCCGGTAAAAACGGCTGAAAATTTTATTTTTTTCGACATTACGGATTCCCGGACCACGATCTGCAACGGTGAGGAAAATTCCTTCTGCGGCTTTTTTTAAGCCAATGGTGATTTCGCTGCCGGGCGGTGAGTATTTCGCCGCATTTTCGACAAGGTTCTCGAGAATAGAATGCAATCCGATCGGGTCAAAAGAAAGGCGGAGGCCAGGCTGAAGATCCAGGCGAAGCTGATGGCGTGCCGTTATGGGCCGGAACTTAGCTTCCAGATCCGTAATGAATTCCGCAAAGTCATTTTCCTGGAGGTGCAGCCGGATCGAATGATTATCAATCCGTGCGGCAACAAGTATGTTTTCAATCAGCGCGTTAAGCCGGTCAATGTCTTCAATTGCGCTTACGTGAATCTCTTCCTGCCGTTCTTTGGTGAGGACGCGTTTCTGTAAAGTTTCCAGCTGAAGCCGTATCGAAGCGAGCGGGGATCGGAGTTCGTGCGTGACGGAAAGAATAAAATTCTTCTGTTGCGCGGCAACAAGCGCTTCACGCCGGAAGCTGCTCCGGGTACGGAGAATGCCAAGGATCAGCAGCAGCAGGAAAACCGATCCTTCGCCGAAGATCATCAGCTGCTGTTTCCGCAATTGGTCACTGAGCTCTTTTTCTTTGCCGGCTATTGCTGCATGGTCACTAACTTGTCCGGTTTGGATCGAATCTGCAAGCAATTCTCTTCGCAGACTGTTCACCTCATTTTGAAGCCGGATCAGCAGGAATGTCCACCAGGCAAACTGGATAAGCACATAGACCACAAGCATATAAAACAGCAGCAGCGGTCCCGAACGTTTCCGGCTTTTCATGCGGTAAAGGTAAGGGGAAGAATATTCTTGCTGGGTCGGACTCACATAAAGCAAAAAAAGCCATCCTGTGCAGATGACTTTTCATTTTGTGGGAGCAACAGGATTCGAACCTGTGACCCTCTGCTTGTAAGGCAGATGCTCTGAACCAGCTGAGCTATGCTCCCAAAATATTTACATCAATACCGATGCTCTGAACCTCACGATAGCTATCGGGAGAGCTATGCTCCCAGTTTTATTCCTCTTCCAAATTCGGGGTGCAAATATAACAGGTTCCGCCCCATCTCCAAAATATCACCACATTGGCGGGAGGAAATAAATCCTGGTTCAACACGCATATCGTTCCAGGATTTATTTTAGATTGTGGGACGTACTGGACTCGAACCAGTGACCCCCACCATGTCAAGGTGATACTCTAGCCAGCTGAGCTAACGTCCCGGGGGCCACAAAAATAGCAAACAGGTGTGAAGTAGCACCTTTTATATGAAAATTTGGCTTTGAAAAAAGTGGTTACAATACGTTGCACAACAAACGGCGTTTCAAATCACTTCTGCAACCACATACATACTTCCGCCCACGAAAACCAGGTCTTTCGGACCCGCCGCATCTTCGGCAGCCCTCATCGCTTTTTTTACAGAGGACCAGCGCTCACCTTTCAGCCCGAATTCGCTGGCAGCGGCTCTGAGATCGCCTGCATCCATCGCCCGGGGAATTTTTGCGTTGCAGAAATAATAGGTGGCCTGCTTTGGCAATAAGCGGAGCACAGCGGAGGGATCTTTATCTTTCACAACGCCAAAAACAATATGCAGTTTTTTGTACGGGGTTTTCTTCAGCTGCGCTACAACTTCCCGGACGCCTGCTTCATTATGCGCGGTATCCGCGATCACCAATGGTTTTTTGGAAATGACCTGCCAGCGTCCCTGCAGATGCGTCAGCCTTCCTACATTACGGAATGCTTTGTAAATGGCATTTTCAGGAATTCTGAAGCCAATGTCGCGAAGCTGCTCAACGGCAGCGATGACAGTGACAATATTCTTTCGCTGGTACAATCCCGGCAATGCGCAACGGATTTTCTTCAGGTAAAGATGTGTGCCTTCGTAAACGTCGGCCACCAGGTCCGGCGGAATTTCTTCGGTGTGCGCAATGTTTTTCAATGAAAAATCTTTGTCGGCAAAAAATAAAGGCGCTTTGTGGCTCCGCGCTTTTTCAATAAAAACAGATTTTATTTCCTCCTGCGTTTCGCCAATGACAACCGGAATATTTTTTTTGATGATCCCGGCCTTTTCAGCTGCAATCTTTGCCAGCGTTTTTCCCAGCAGGTTCATGTGATCATAGCTCACATTGGTAATAACTGAAAGATCCGGCATAATTACGTTGGTGGAATCGAGCCTGCCGCCAAGGCCTGTTTCAATCACCGCCACATCCACTTTTTCGTTTGCGAAATGATCAAACGCGAGCCCGACCGTCCATTCGAAAAAAGAGAGTTCCGTCTTTTCAAACTCCTTGTGATGCCGGTTAACAAATTCAACCACCCGTTCTTTCTTAATTTTCTGGCCGTTGATGCGGATGCGTTCACGAAAACTTTTTAAATGCGGCGAAGTGTATAGCCCCGTTTTATAACCGGAAACCTGGAGAATTGCGGCAAGCAAATGCGCGGTTGATCCTTTTCCGTTGGTGCCGGCAATGTGAATGGAGCGGAATTTTTTTTCCGGGTTACCGAGCGTTTTGCAAAGGGTAACGGTGTTTTTCAGATCCGCTTTGTAGGCCGCGACGCCCACACGCTGGAACATTGGCAACCGGCTGTAGAGATAATCGAGCGTTTCCCGGTACGAGGTAAAGCCTTTTGCCATGGCAGGTCAAAACTACCAAATTGGAAAATCAAAAACACAAAAAAAATTCAGGACAAAACAAGTCGCTTGAAAATGGTTTTTGATCCGGAGGAAATTACTTCAGGGAAAAGTTGTAGTCGATGTCCAGCACGATTAAATCCGCGCAGGAATGATCTGTGTTGAACGTGATCTTATAGGCCGATTGCGCCGCGGTTGAGCGAAGAACACCATTGCTTGTGGTGGTTCCGCCAATGTCAACTTCGGTTTTTTTCACAACGCCTTCGCGATCCACATAAACTTTAATGCGAACCCTGCCTTCTTCCTGGGTTGGATTGGTGACCTCCGGTTTGAAAGTGATCGAACGGAAACATTTTGTTGGCCCGCCGCCTTCTCCATGTGGACCCGGATCACCTCCCTTGGGACCTTCGGGTCCATCACCGCTGCCAGTTCCGATACCACCCGTATAAGGATCACCGCTGCCATCACCACCTACTTTTATCGAAGCGGATCCTTTGTTTTTATTCCATTTGGCAAGCGCCGCCTTCAACTCATCACTCACCTGCGGTTTTCCGGAGGGCGCCGGAGGATTGCTTTGGTCTGTTCCAGTGATCGCGCCGGAAGGTGAGACTTGTTGCACGGGGGTTGGATCAGGTGTTCCGCCCACAGGTAATTGTGTTCCCGGTTGCCCTGTGTGGCCCTGTGAACCTCCACCCATTGTGGGAGCATTTCCGCCAATCCCTTCCATGATGCCGACTTCAACATAAATGGTTTCTTCCGGATCCGGCGGAATGGCAGGAATGGGCGTGATTAGCTTAACCAAAAATAAAATCAGCAACATCATGGCCACGATCAGCGCGGTGGTGACTGCCGCAATGGTTTTTGCGCGGTCTTCGGTGCGGTCTTCAACCAACGTCAATGGAATCGCGTTCATTTTCCGTGATCGTATTGTGTGGCGAGCACCATTTTTAATTTCAGCTTCGAGCCGACCTGCAAAACATCAGCGAGGTCCTGAACCGTCAGCGATTTATCCAGCACCAAATTAACACTGTTTACACCTTTCGCGGTGGTTTCCGCCATGAGCGCCGGTTCGAGCTGATCAAAGGAGATTGGCAGATTATTCACGAAATAATTATGCTGCGCGTCGATCGTGAGGTTCACTTTTTTGGCTTCCGTCAGCGTTGGTGACTTTGCGCTTGGTAATTCCAGCGGGATCACATTGGGATAAACAAGCGTGGAAATAATTATGAAAAACAACAGCAGGAAAAACATGATGTCGTTCAGCGAATCGGTGAAGACTTCAGCGCCTTCCTTGTGATGCCTTCGAAGATGCATATGTTTGTATTAAAACGCGTGAATGAACTATTTATTTTCCTGGTTCATTTACCAGGTCAAGAAACGCAAGGCTGCTGCGTTCAATTTTTTTCGCAATTCCATCCACCATCGCGTTCAGGATATGATAAAAAAGAA
The DNA here is from genome assembly GCA_035293205.1 of Bacteroidia bacterium. GTDB lineage: Bacteria > Bacteroidota > Bacteroidia > Palsa-965 > Palsa-965. The sequence continues at coordinate 615 of DATDOQ010000439.1, read as the reverse complement.
AGGCAATGACACCGACAACCAGTCCCGCGGCTGAAGAAAACATTTTTACATAAAGTCCGTTTGAAATGTTTTTGATGCTGATGTCACCCGAAAGTCCGATCGCGTGAAAAATGGCGATAACGCCGATGATCGTACCAACGAATCCAAGCATGGGGGCAATACGCGCGACGAGGCTGAGGTAATGCAGATTTTTTTCTGCCCGTGAGATTTCATTTTTTCCAGCCAGCTCGAGCGCTTCTGAAATTTCACGCGAAGGTTTGCCGAGGCGGCTGATGCCTTTTTCGATCACGCGGGTAACTGGTGTGCTTTGCGCCCGGCACAGTTCACGCGCGGAATCAATTTTTCCGCTGTGCAGGTAATCCCGGATGTTATCCATGAAATTATGCGGAACTTTTAATGCTTTCGAGATAACGACCAGCCGTTCGATTGCGAAAAAAAGCGCAATCAATAAAAAAAGCGCAAGTGGTATCATGACCCAGCTTCCCTGGCTGACCATTTGCCAAAGCGTAATGACTTCTTCTTTGGGCGTGGCAGCCACATCCGTTACAATTCCTTTATTGAGTGTATCGGCCACCGGGGCCGTTGCTTGCAGGAGAAAATGAAACATTGCAGGTT
>DATDOQ010000438.1:0-2939 GCA_035293205.1 Bacteroidia bacterium | reverse complement strand
GAAAACGCGCCCTGTATCTGGAAAACAAAAACTGCGGAGGCATTTCCTTGTCCATCGAGTATAAGATCAAGATTAAGTGTTGCTGGTGCGGAGATCAGATAAACGCCCGCATTCAGAACCTGCCCGTTTCCCAACAATGGCGCTGGAAAAAAAGTTGGAACCATGCTGTTCAGCTGGTTGTAGGCACTTTGCAAATCCGCGGCGCATTGTGCGCTGGCTCCGTCGTTGTCATGCATTACACCGTCCACATTTCCAAAGCCGGTACTCAGGCCGCTGTTTGTCCCTACATTACCTGTGAGGTGTGAAATGCCGGAATTACTTACGGCGCCCACCGACGAAAAAAGAACAAACCCAGCTGCCGTTCCGAGCGATGGCGCCTGGGCTTGACTGACCCCGGGAAAAGCCAGTAGTGTGATGGCAGTGATACTAATCAGTATATTACTTTTCATTTGAGATAATTATAACTGTGAATATTTTTACGGTCCAAAGGTGCGCTGATAATCCAGTGTCCCTGTTACAGAACTTTATCAATCATTTGCACTATTCACACGTTGGGGATTATTTTCGGCATGGCGGAATCTTTTAACTCCGAACATATTTTCAAATAAAATTCCGGCATAACACCGAAGTCAGCCGGAAGGTTTCCAATGAATGAAGTGGGTTGTATCAAAATACATCTCCGGTAAACGTTTCCTGTTCAACACCGGATGATCACTGAAAAATAAATTGGAATTTTAAGGATAATCAGGTCACCGGCATCATTTGCCGTTCGGCGGGAATATTCAATCCCTTCGCAATCGCCAAACCCAGGCTGGCATCCACGCGGAAAAAATGACACAACTGGCGATTAATGATTTCATTTTTTTTCGGTCCTTCAATTCCGGCCATAGAACCGACTATATTACTGATCAGGTGATCGCGGCCTGTCTTATCCAATGCATCGCGGTAAAGCGCGCCAGGCTGTGAATAATGATCGTCGTCCTTTTCATTCCGGTCATACCAGTCAGCAACGATCGAATCTATCCGATCCGATGGTTCTTTATAATTTTCATCCACAACAATATCGTCAAAGCTGTTCGGGCGGTAATTCGCGCCGGCACCGCCATTTTCATCCGTTTGCATATAACCATCCCGCTGGTAATTCGTCACCGCATAAGGGCATTTATTTACCGGGATCTGTTCGTAATTCACACCCAGACGGTAACGTTGCGCGTCCGGGTAAGAAAGTAATCTTCCCTGCAGCATTTTATCGGGCGAATAGGAAATACCATCCACGACATGGGCAGGAGCAAACGCGGCCTGTTCAACATCCCTGAAATAATTTTGCGGAATTTCATTCAGTTCCAGCGTTCCGACCGGTATCAGCGGGAATTCACCATGGCTCCAGACCTTTGTCACATCAAATGGATTGTATTTGAAATTCCGTGCCTGCGCCTCAGACATAACCTGGACTGACATGTTCCATTTTGGAAATAATTTATCCGAAATGGCTGTGACGAGGTCACGCTGCGCATGATCGGGATCGTTCCCCCGCATTTCCATCGCTTCCTTCGCGTTAAAATTTTTTATTCCCTGCAAAGTGGTAAAATGAAATTTAATCCATACCCTTTCCGCCTTCGCGTTGAACATTGAAAAAGTATGGCTGCCGAAGCCGTGCATGTGGCGGTAAGAAAAAGGAGTGCCCCTGTCGCTCATCAGAATCATAACCTGGTGCATACTTTCGGGATTGAGGCTCCAGAAATCCCACATCATTGCCGGGCTTTTACAATTTGTGCGGGGATCGCGTTTTTGAGTATGAATGAAATGTGAAAACTTTTTTGGGTCTTTAATAAAAAAAACCGGCGTATTGTTACCTACCAGGTCCCAGTTTCCGTCTTCCGTATAAAACTTCAGCGCAAAACCACGTGGATCACGCTCACTATCGGCGCTTCCTTTTTCACCGCCTACAGCCGAAAAGCGGGCAAAAACCCTTGTTTGTTTCCCGATTTCTGAGAATAGCTTAGCCTTTGTATAGGATGTAATATCGTTCGTAACGGTAAATACGCCGAATGCGCCACTGCCTTTTGCGTGAACAACCCTTTCCGGGATGCGCTCCCTGTTAAAATGGGCCATGTCCTCGTGCAGGAAATAATCCTGAAGCAGAATGGGTCCACGAGGGCCCGCGCTCATTGTGTTTTCAAATTCGACGAACGGCCTGCCACTTGCCGTGGTGAGTTTTTTCTTTTTCATTTATATAAAAAGCAAACAACATTACATCCGTTCCATATACCAGCTCAGTTCTTTCTCCATTTTTTTGTACCGGAGAATTGCTGTAATAATTTTTTGAAGCCGGATCATCGCTGTTTCACTTTTAATAACATAGTCAAATGCTTTATGGTGCATACAGTTAACCGCGACGTCAATTTTATCCTGCGATGACAGCATCACCACAACGATATCCGGATTATAATTTTTTATTTTATCAAGCGTGGTTATACCATCCATCGCATCTTTTTCAATACCATTCAGGTGATAATCCAGAATAACCACATCCGGACACTCACCAATTTTTTCAAGGCATAGTTCGCCGGTGGCAAATGTTTCGATCATAAATTCAGGCTGCGCACGAAATTCAATCTCCAGTGATTTCAGGAAAACTGCATCATCATCTACAAGAAATAACTTTATTTTATTTGGGGTTTTCATATGTAAGTGTTTTAATCTTGTTCAGCTCATCTTCCAATTCCCTGCAAGCCTGCAAACAAACGTTTTCAAGCTGAAGAACGAGATCCATGATGCCTGTTGCCTGATCCTGCACATTCGCGTATTCCTGCACTTTTTTAGCCATGCTTTCAAAATCCGAACTGATACCCATGATAGAAAACGAAGGAATCATTTTATGAACCGCCGCATACAACGCGCTCCAGTCTTTTTCCGCCAGGCTTTTTTTCATCACCATC
>DATDOQ010000437.1:0-4996 GCA_035293205.1 Bacteroidia bacterium | reverse complement strand
GTGCTCGATTGGGAAATTTCCCTGCTGCGGTTCAACCTCGTCATTCTTTCGTGCCTGGCGGTTCAGGCGGTTTTTATTCTTTTTAAAACCCACGACTGGACCGGATTAAAAAGCGCCCTGATCACATCGTTCAGCTTATGCCTGATGCTGCAGGCAAACAATACGCTCACTTTTTTACTGGCCGCCGTGCTTGGAATCTCCAGCAAGTTTTTCCTGAAAATCCGGGGCAAACATATTTTTAACCCAGCAAATTTTGGCATCATCATCACCTTCCTGATCACCGGCGACGCATGGATCTCTCCCGGTCAATGGGGCAGCGACGGATTGCTGTTGATGCTGGTAGGATGTACAGGCCTGGTGGTTCTTTTGCGCGTAAATAGGCTTGACACCGCGTTTGCATTCCTGCTAACATTTCTCGGGTTTGGTTTTGTGCGCAATGTGCTTTACCTCGGCTGGCCCGCCGATTTCTGGTACCACCAGCTCACGACAGGATCGTTGCTTTTGTTTTCTTTTTTCATGATCACCGATCCCATGGCGACGCCATCATCCCGTGTTCCAAGAATCTTATGGGCAATGGCCGTCGGCGCGCTTTCCTGGTGGTTCTCTACAAAATTATATGTGCACACCGCACCGCTCTGGGCTTTGTTCCTGATGAGTCCGCTGGTGCCGCTGCTTAACTACCTGTTCCCCGCGAAAAATTTTCAATGGTATAAATGAAGTACGAAATACGAAATATGAATATGAATTACGAAATATGAAATAAGATTTACAATTTGGAATTTGGGATTTGGAATTTGAATCGAGCCTGTATGCTGACAATAAAAAAACTAATCAATAAACCAGACAATATGAAAAATCTAATCCTTTGTTTAACCAGTCTGGCCCTTGCTTCCGAAGGGCATTCCTTCTGCGGATTTTACGTTGCCAAGGCTGATGCGAAACTTTTTAACCGCACCTCGCAGGTTATTATTGCGCACAATGGCGAACGTTCCACTATCACCATGTCGAGCGACTTCGAAGGTGATGTAAAAGATTTTGCCATGGTAGTTCCTGTCCCGGTTGTGCTTTCAGAAAAAGACATCCGCGTTTCCAAGCGTTTGCTTTTCGACAAGTTTGATGCGTATTCCGCGCCGCGACTGGTTGAATATTATGACAACGATCCTTGTTATACGCCGAGGTATGATTGGTATGATAATATTCCAATGGCCGCCTCACGCGGGGCTGCGGCGGAAGATAAAATGTCCGACAGCGAGGGTTTTGCGAAGAAATACAAAGTTACAATTGAGGCCAAATACACCGTTGGCGAATACGACATTCTCATTCTTTCCGCAAAAGAATCGGGCGGCTTATATATGTGGCTCACCGATAACGGTTATAAGATTCCGGATGGTGCGAAAGAAGTGCTCGATCCGTACATCAAAAGCAATATGAAGTTTTTTGTTTGTAAGGTGAACATGGGCGAATATGAAAGTAAAGGCGCCGTGCCACTGAGCCCGATCCAGATCTCATTTAACTCCCCGAAGTTTATGCTGCCGATCCGCCTCGGTATGGCAAATGCTGATGGTCCACAGGACATGATCGTATATGCATTCTCCACCAAAGGCCGCATTGAAACAACCAACTACCGCACCGTTCCGGTTCCGACAGATATGAAAGTGCCGTTGTTTGTGCAGCAGGAATTCGGACAGTTCTACAAAGATCTTTATAACAAAGCCTGGAAGCGTGAAGACAAGGATGTTGTCTTTCTCGAATACGCGTGGGAAGTGAGCCCGATGCAAAATGTGTTTTGCGATCCCTGCGTGGGTGATCCGCCGATGGTAGCTGACTTAAAAGAAGCGGGTGTTGACTGGATGGAAAACAAAGGACAGGATTATCATACCGGTGGAAATGTTTATGCAGGCAATGTATATTTCACGCGCCTGCATGTGACTTATGCGCGCAACACTTTTCCGCAGGATCTCATGTTCCAGGAAACTCCCAATAAGCAAAAGTTCCAGGCGCGGTATGTACTCACACATCCTGCCTCGTCCGGCGATTTTTCCTGCGACAAAGGACAGGCCTACCTGCATGAGCTGAACAAGCGTCGCTGGGATGAATTGTACACGTACCAATGGCTGAGCGGCCGCGAGATCAATTCGCATCTTGGTTACCCAACGGAATTCAATGTATACCTGAAGAAAAAAGAAGGAACAAAACAAGGCGCGATGGTTCCATTCAATTTCACGCCTCCATCTGTCAAACCAGGTGGCGGAACCGGCATGGGCGTGGTTTTTCTTTCATTCGCCACGCTGGCTGCGATACTATTTGCATTATCGCGGACAAGAAAAATTAAAACTGCCTTGGCATGATCGGGGTCAGCGTTCGAATGTTTAATTTGAAGAGACAAAAAAAATCTTTTTTAATCCTGTTATCATGAAAAAGTTCGGTCTAATTCTAACCGCCTTGTCAGTTTCGCTGAACGGATATTCCTTCTGTGGGTTCTATGTGGCGAAAGCTGATGCCAAACTATTCAACCGCACCTCGCAGGTCATCATCGTACACAACGGTGAGCGATCTACCATCACCATGTCAAGCGATTTCAAGGGTGACGTCAAAGACTTCGCTATGGTGGTGCCCGTGCCGGTAGTCCTGGAAAAAAAGGATATTAAAATATCCAACCGGTTGCTCTTCGACAAATTCGACGCGTATTCTGCACCGCGACTCGTGGAGTATTATGATGAAGATCCGTGTCCGCGTGTGTTATCTGATTCAATTTTAGCGGTGCAACCAGGATGGGGAGCCATGGCCGAAATGAGCGTCGCAAACGGAATCGACATGGGATCTCTTGAGCAGCACAAAGTCACCATCGAAGCGCAGTACACGGTGGGTGAATATGATATTCTCATTCTCTCGGCAAAAGAATCGGGCGGACTGTATCTGTGGCTTACTGAAAACGGATACAAAGTTCCGGATGGCGCGCAGGAGGTTTTGGATCCGTATATCAAAAGCAACATGAAGTTTTTTGTGTGCAAAGTAAATCTCGGGCAATATGAAGCTAATGGCGCCGTGCCGCTGAGTCCGCTGCAGATCTCGTTCAACTCTCCGAAGTTTATGCTGCCGATCCGCCTAGGCATGGCCAATGCAGACGGTCCGCAGGATATGATCGTGTATGCTTTTTCTACCAAAGGAAGAATTGAAACTGCAAACTACCGCACCGTTCCGGTACCCACGGATATGAAAGTGCCGCTGTTTGTTCAACAGGAGTTTGGAGCGTTTTACAAAGACCTTTATACGAAAGCCTGGAAGCGCGAAGACAAGGATGTGGTTTTCCTCGAATACGCGTGGGAAGTGAGTCCGATGCAAAATGTATTTTGCGATCCCTGCGTGGGTGACCCGCCTATGGTGGCCGACTTAAAGGATGCAGGAGTTGACTGGATGGAAAGTAAAGGGCAGGATTATCATACCGGTGGAAATGTTTATGCCGGTAATGTATATTTCACGCGACTGCATGTGACTTACGCGCGCAATACTTTTCCGCAGGACCTGATGTTCCAGGAAACTCCCAATAAGCAAAAGTTCCAGGCGCGGTATGTGCTCACACACCCTGCCTCGTCAAGCGATTTTTCCTGCGACAAAGGACAGGCGTATCTGCAAGAGCTGAACAAACGCCGTTGGGATGAATTGTACACGTACCAATGGCTGAGCGGCCGCGAGATCAGTTCGCATCTCAGTTATCCAACAGAATATAACGTGTACCTGAAGAAAAAAGAAGGAACAAAACAAGGCACAGCTGTGCCATTCAATTTCTCACCTCCTTCCAACAAACCAGGCGGCAGAACCGGCATGGGCGTGGTTTTTCTTTCTTTCGCCACGCTGGCGGCTATACTATTTGCATTATCGCGGTCAAGAAAGTTTAAAACTACAGTTGTATAATAGCATAACCCCTGTTTTTCAAACCCAAAAGCTTCTGTGGAAACGCAGGGGCTTTTTTGCAATTTTTTTTTGCTTCACACATTAGAGACCATGCACAAAAAATGGGGCTAAAGCCCGGGTATTTGAAGCATACTTTCAGTTTGCTGAAGCAAACTGAAATGGATGAAGCAGCAGCAAATCCACATAACAAATATCTTTCATTTGAATTATTCATCTGCGGCTTGCCTGAAACAAAATATAAATGGATGCTGAAGCCGCAAATCCATTTCAGTCAGATTTATCTGACTGAAAAATGGTAATCAAATAATTGTGGCTTTAGCCACATAAAAAGCTCAAATAAAACGAGTGTCTTCCCACACACGAAATCTTTCAATCTTTCAATGCGCGTAGGCCCCGCGCGCAGCAATCTTTCAATTTTCAATTTTTCAATGCGCGTTGACTTCGTGCGCGGAGCGATGAAAAAAAAAGAACCAGCTTTACTTATTGTTTTTATGCTAAATTGCGTACTTCTAAAACTATTGCATGTCCACCCTATTATCATAAATAATGAAACATTACGCAATCCTTTGTTTTTGCCTGCTGCTATCTGGATTATCCTGCAAAAAAGAGGAAATTGTTGTGCCGGTAGCGACTGTTTCCAGCCAGGTTCCACCCGGCGCGCCAGAATTGCATGATATCGTTTTTCCTTCTGCCGATACAGGATTTATCAGCTGTTCGGGCGGACAGGTTTTGCGCACGGTTAACGGGGGCAATAGCTGGACCGTTATACAGGTTGGTGCTCCAGAGATTGATTTTGAATATCTGAGCTTCGTGAATTCGCAGGTTGGCTACGTTTCCGGGGAAGGTTTCGGCACCAGGGTGTTATATAAAACAACCGATGGTGGCCTCACCTGGAACATGACCGGTTCAAGTTATGAATACGTCGAAATTGAGTTTATTACGGTTAATACGGGTTATATGCTGCATTATTCATTCCTGTATAAAACAACGAATGGCGGACTTTCCTGGACAATGGTGAATACGCTAAGCAGCATTGATTATCCCGAAGACCTTGTATTCCTGAGTGTGGATACTGGCTTCATGG
>DATDOQ010000436.1:0-10118 GCA_035293205.1 Bacteroidia bacterium | reverse complement strand
TATCCGAACCTTGCCTCCGAAACACATACTTTTTTTAACCTCCTGGTACCCCACGCGCCTGGTGCCTGACCTGGGAACATTTGTTCAATCACATGCAAATGCGGCAGCGGGAAAAAATATTGTTTCAGTTGTATTCGCCGTTTCCGATCCGGGACTGGCGGAAGGTCAACAGGAAATTGTCCAAAAACAAAAGGGTAATCTCTTCGAGGTGATTATTTTTTACGGTAAGATAAGAAGCGGAATATTTGGTTCCTGGAAAAAGCTGCGGACTTATCAGAAAGCCATGGCGGAGGGAATTCGCATTGCCGCTGATAAAAATGGAAAGCCGGCGCTTCTGCACCTGCATGTTATCTGGCCGGCGGCAGTTGCTACGCTCCTTTTTCTCCGTAAAAACAAAGTGCCGCTTGTCATCACGGAACATTGGTCGGGTTACCTGCCTGAGGATGGAAATTACAAAGGATATTTTCTGAAACGAACCACGCGCGCGATCGTCAGGCAGGCATCCATCATCACTGTTGTTTCCGGGCAAATGATGTCAGCCATGAAAAGGCATGGACTTGGAAAGAATTTTATTGCGCTACCGAACGCCGTGGACATAAATTTATTTGCGCCGCTACCCGTGAAAAGACATAACACGTCGATCAGGCTGCTGCATGTTTCCGTACTCATTGACCGGGAAAAAAACATTACAGGACTTTTGCACGTTATGAAAGAACTTTCCCGCCAGGAAGATATCACGCTCGACATCATCGGCGACAGCCCGGAACGTCCGGCGCATGAAAGTTTTGCAAAATCACTGGATATCCTTAACAAAACCGTTTTTTTTCGCGGATTTCAAAAACCTGCGGAAATTCCGCTTGCCATGCAACAGGCGGATGCGTTGGTCATGTTCAGTAATTATGAAGGAATGCCGATGACAATTATTGAAGCGCAAAGCTGCGGGCTGCCGGTAATTGCCACTAAGGTTGGCGCAATTGCTGAAATGGTGAATAAATCGCAGGGCATTCTTGTTTCCCCGGGAAAAGAATCAGAATTAAAGGAGGCAATACTTGCTTTTGCGGAAAAACGCGCTTTTTTTTCTCCAGGTAAAATCCGCGACCACGCTGTGCAGACATACAGCTTTGATGCCGTGAGCGAAAAATTAGAGAACATTTATTCATCCGTCCTGCATGCACACTGAACCGCACCCGATCCGTATCGCGATTCTTTGCAAAGGTTTTCTCTTTGAAGCCTGGGAAGCGGAAGCAATCCGGCAGGCCATTTCACTGCCATTTGTAAAGGTGGTTTTATTGGTCACGGAGGATACGGAAAACCAAAAGCCGGCCTCATTTCTTAGCTGGATATTCAACTATCCTTACCGTAACATGCTCTGGAGATTTTACAAGCGATTTTTGCTCCGCGTACCTGCTATTGCCGTGGAAAGACTTTACAATGAGTTGAAAGAAATTCCGGTCATTAAATGCAAACCCTTGCTGAAAGGAAAATATTCCCAGCATTTTTCACCCGATGACCTGGCAAAGCTCGCTTCTTACCAGCCAGATGTGATTCTGCGTTTTGGTTTCAACATTTTACGCGGCGGAATACTCATATTAGCGAAATACGGGGTTTGGTCTTATCATCACGCGGATGCCGGATTTTTGCGTGGCGGACCGGCGGCATTCTGGGAGATCCGTCGTAAAAACCCGGTTACCGGCGCTGTGTTGCAACGATTGACGGATAAACTGGATGCAGGAATTGTTCTACGCAATGGTTTTTTCCATACGATCAACCGGTCTTATTCCTCCAACCTGCAGCAGTTGCTTTGGGGAACAACCACGTGGATCAGGCAGGCGCTCCTCGATGTGCGCCACGGCATTTCCCCAGCAGAAAACGGTGAAACGCTGCCGGCAACCGCACCTGTTCATTCCTGGCCGCGCAATCACCAGATGATCCGCGCCTGGTTCATTACGCGTATAAACAAGATCCGTTTTCACGCGCGGACATTGTTCAGTCCGGAAAAATGGAATGTGGCGCTGGTCAACCAGTCAATGAATTCTATAATCAGTGAAGGCATTACCGGAAAAATAGAATGGCACCCGGAAGCGCCTTCAGGTGAATATTATGCCGATCCATTCGGCTGGGCGGAGAATGGCAAAACGAAAATTATTTTCGAACATTATTCCTATAAAAATCAGCGAGGCATCATTTCTGAAAAGGAAAATTCCGCCATCAAACCACTTCTTGCATTGCCGTTTCACATTTCCTATCCATTCGTGCTGAAAGATCGGGATCAACTAAAAATTATACCGGAAACCTGGGAGAGTGGAAAACTTTTTATGGTGGATATAAAAATGGTGCGGGAACAAAATGAACTTCCTGATGCAGCTGAAAAAAATATGAATTCACTCCAGGTTATCATGGATGATTTTCCTGCAGTTGATGCGACGCCGGTGCTCTGGAAAAACCGGTGGTGGCTGTTCTGCACAAAAGCAGGTGAATACAGCAACACGGCGCTTTATATTTTCCATTCCGAAAACTTTTCGGGTCCGTGGCAGCCTCATATGAACAACCCGGTCAAATGGGATATCCGTTCAGCGCGGCCCGGCGGCACACCGTTTGAAATGGATGGAAAGCTGTTTCGTCCCGCCCAGGATTGTAGCACAACCTACGGGGCGGCGGTGGTTCTGCAGGAAATAACAGAACTTACGGAAAGCGCATTTTCCGAAGTCATTCACCGGCGGATGGAACCACAGGGAGACTGGAAATATAACCGCGGCTTGCATACATTTTCGGTTGTGGATGAAAACCATGTTCTTATTGATGCCAAACGGTACGCATTTAATTTTGATAACTTCAGCCACGCCTTAAGCAGAAAGATGCGGCGACTCACCGGTAAATGATCCGATCTATTTTCACCAATTTTTCAGTGCGGCTTGCGGTGGCGGTCATCAATTTTGTGATGCTGCTGCTCACTACGCATTACCTGGGAAAAGATATCCGGGGAGAGATCGCGACGATTCAGCTTGGGATCAACATCATTCACATGGTCAGCGAACTGACTGGCGGGCCATCACTGATCTATCTTGTTCCGCGGACGCGGCTTCCTCTGCTTTTATTCGCCGGCACCGCCTGGAGCTTCATCAGCACTGCAGGTATCGGCGCGGTATTAATTGCATTTGATCTTATTCCCGGAAAATACACTGTTGAAGTGCTCATTTTCGCATTACTCATTTCGCTGCATTCGGTAAACCAGAGCACGCTCCTTGGACAGCAGCGCATCCGGCTGTTTAATTTCCTGCATTTATCACAAGGAATTATCCAGCTCGCAACTATGATCGTCTGCCTTTTTGTATTTGATCTGAAAGAAGCCTGGCCGTTTTTATACGCCAGCATCACCGGGTACGGAATTATTTATTTCGCCGGATTGATACTCGTTAACCGCAACCCACCACCACCACACATCGCCGAAGAAAAACCGCGAATCTGGTTGCTGTTCCGGAATGGGTTTTTTACACAAGCCGCCAGTCTTGTTTTTATGATCAGTCTCCGCGAAAACTATTATGTGCTTAAAAACCTGACACCTGATGAAAATTATGGCGCTGTTGGCATCTATTCCACCGCGTTATCACTCGGCGAAGCTTTATTGCTCTTTTCAACGAGCGTTGCGGCCGTCACGCTTTCGCGCGTGGCGAACACCGAAAGTTACGCAACTATCCGGGCAACAGTTATGCGCCTCAGCAAGCTTACGATCGTGGTCACGGCGCTGGCCGCAATTTTCTTCGCGCTGCTGCCCGATACATTTTACGCCTGGCTGTTAGGAAAAGATTTTCACACTGTCGGAAACGTATTCAATGCCATTGCTCCCGGCATTGTTCTGATCAGCTTCGGAACGATATACGGACATTATTTTTCCGGCACGGGGAAACATTATATGAATTTTATCAGCGGTCTTTGCGCGCTGATCGCCGCTTTTTTATTCTCCGCCCCGCTGATCGCGCGTTATAATGTGATAGGCGCCGGCTGGGCCGCAACCATCGCTTATACCACAACCGCGCTGGTCATTTTCCTGCTTTTCATGTTGAGCGGAAAACGGGGTGAATGGAAACTTTTGCTGCCTTCTTCCGAAGATTTTTTATTTATCAGCAATTTCCTTCGGAGATCACCTGTAAAATGAAAACAGGAATCCAGGGGAAAAATTAAATTTTAATCTGCGATCTTCGCATTTCTGATCTGAAACCAAGATATGTGCGGAATTTGCGGCGTAATTTCTTTGCAGGGTCATTCGCCCTACCTCGTGCAGGCAGCGCGCCTCATGAATGCGGCCATCCGTCACCGCGGACCGGACGGCGAAGGATTTCTTGCAGGGGACGACCAGTGGAATGCAGCTGCCGCATTTTCAGAGGAAACACCCGACGCCATTTCTTCGGCTTCCATGCCGCATGCTCCGCGGAAACATATATCGGACTTCACGCAAAATTCCAGGCTGGTCTTTGGTCACCGGCGACTTTCCATCATCGATCTCTCAGAATCCGGCCACCAGCCGCTGTGTACTGCCGATCAGCAGCTCTGGATCAATTTTAACGGTGAAATTTACAATCACCCGGAGCTGCGGAAAGAATTAGAAGAAAGCGGATATAAATTTCATTCCAACACCGATTCGGAAGTCATTCTCGCCGCATTTCAGCGCTGGGGCGAAGATTGCCTGCACCGGTTCAATGGCATGTGGGCTTTTGTGATCTGGGACCGTAAGCGCAATGCCATCTTCGGCAGCCGCGACCGTTTTGGGGTAAAGCCGTTTTATTATTACCGCGATAAATCAATTTTCACTTTTGCTTCCGAACAAAAGGCGCTGCTGAAAAATCCGCTCGTTAAAACCGGTCTCAATCCCATTGCCGTGGCGGATTATTTTGTAGCGGGAGAAATTGAATACCGCGAGGAAAGCTTTTTTTCGAACATTCTCGAACTGTTTCCGGGAATGGCATTCAGCCTGCAGCTGAACACAGGAATCTTTCATAAATGGAAATGGTACCAGCTGCCGGAAAAAGAAGAAAAGCCGGTTTACACGGACAGGCAATACCGGGCATACGCTGAACAAATCCGCGCATTATTTGTGCAATCGGTTCGTCTGCGACTCCGTGCCGACGTTCCCGTTGGTTCCTGCCTCAGCGGTGGCATCGACAGTTCCGCCATTAGCGGTGTAATCACAGATCTTATCAGCAAAAACGAAAAAGTGAATACCGGTGACCGTTTAAAATTATTCACCGCCGTTTTTGATGACCCGGAAATTGATGAACGCCGCTGGGCGAAAGAAATGGTTGACCGGACTGGGGCGGAATGGCTGACGGTTGCGCCCATAGGCAAAGAAATGGTGCGCGACCTGGAAGATCTCGTTTATTGCCAGGATGTGCCGATCTGGAGTACCAGCACGTATGCGCAATTCCGGACCATGCAACTGGTCGCCTCCTCCGGCATTCGTGTTGTCTTAGACGGACAAGGCGGGGATGAATTATTTGCCGGCTATTTTCCCTATTTTATTCCATTCTGGCGGGAGCTGCGAAAATCCGGTCAGCAACAACGCCTGCGCGATGAGCTGGCGGCATTCGGAAAGGATGCGCAAGCCTACCGGTGGCGGGAATTCCTGAAGCAACGTGTAGTTCCAAAATTGCCAATAGGCATCCGGCTCCAGGTAGAAAAATATTATTTTCCTGATATCGATTATCTCCATGGCGATCTGCTCTCCGTTTATAAATCAAATTATAAAACTTCCCCTTTGCCCCAGACGCTGAATGAAACGTTGCGCAATGAGTTTCTCAATACGCGCCTGAAGGGATACCTGAAATGTGAGGACCGCTGTTCGATGTGGCATTCGGTGGAATCGCGCACGCCATTTTCTGAAGATTATCAGCTGATTGAAAAAGTTTTCAGCATTCCGGGAACTATGAAGATCCGGAACGGAATTTCAAAATATCTTTTGCGCGAAGCGGTGGCGCCGTTTATTCCTGTTACCATCCGCAACCGCCGTGACAAATTGGGTTATGTAACCCCGAATAATAAGTGGCTGAGCGAATTCAGGGATGAGTTCCGCCCCTATTTTGAACAGGATTTTTACGGGATCATCAAAAAAGAAAAGCTGCTCAGGGATTTTGATTCGTTTTTCAATGTTGCCGGTCAGCCGGAAAACGGACGAACGTTTAAGTTTGTGGCTTTTGCTGTCTGGAAAAAAGTAATGGGCTTGTAAAAAAATTTACGAGACTATGTCTCTTCCAATGCTCATTACGGCTGCGATCAGCTTCAAAATTACGCGGACTTGAAGTAGATTTCCGTTGCAGGAAATTCGTTGGTCCGGATCACTTTGCTGTGACATTTGCAAATCTGATGAATGGAGTCATTGAAATTCTGGGTAAAACCAATCTTTGGATAAGCACAGTATAAGCAGAACTTGTTTAATGTATGAAGCTTATGCCATAAATTTTCCAATTGTACTGTTGCACCGCTCTTCCCCTGCGCCCACAAAACAGCCACCATTTCTCCGAAGGCGCGAACTTTCCGATTGCCGGTGCGGGTCATTACTGATTCAATAAAAGAAAAGAAAAGTTTTTCGTTAGGCCAGCCTGAGACGATAAATTTATTAAGACACTCTTCGGCATTCAAGGGAATGTATTGATTGTCTTCCAAAAGATCCGGCAGTTTCAGGCCGCGCGCAATCAGGCGTAATTCCAACTCGGAAAGATGACCCTGTGTAGCCATAATAAGAACGCATTCATCGCGCTGCAAACCATCAATAATAAACGCTTCGAGCGTGTCAAGAACTTCTTTGTCGGATTCATACAATTGCACCACATGTTCGCACGGCGCCACTTCTCCCCAGAATACGCGCACATTGGAACGCTCCCAGTTTTCTACTCCCTGATTAATCTTTTCCATACATTAAAATTACAATTTTATCGCTCTGCCTGAATGGTAGCCGATAATTTTCATGAATAATTTATAGAATTAAAAATAAAAATTCTTTTATGTGGTATCTTTGGTGAATATTTTCCCCTTCAAAAAATTTCAATGAGAAATAACCTTTTTTTAGCTACACTGCTCGCTTTAACTTCCTGTGCATCGGAGGATAGCCAGGCCCTCGATCCAAAAGAATTCTCTGATCTGATTCATTCTTCCGGGGATGAACAGGTAATTGATCTTCGCGCGACAGAAGAATTAACGGACGGCCAGGTCGCGGGCGCGGTGCAAATGGACTGGAACAGTGGCGCCTTGCAAAAAAATTATGCTTCGCTTGATAAGGAACGGCCTGTGCTCGTTTATTGCCGGACTGATAACAGGAGCATAAAAGCCGCGGAATTTTTGAAAAATAATGGTTTTAAGGAAGTTTATGTGCTCGCCGGCGGTATTACAAAATGGAAAGAACAGGGCTTGCCTCTTGAAATTGCTCCGCCGCCGCCACCTCCACTGCATGTTTCAAAGGCAACCAGCCTTTACCAGGGTGGAAAAATCGATCTTGCCCTCTACAATTCTCTTATTAAATCAACGCCGGTCGTGCTTGTTGATTTCAGCGCGGTGTGGTGCGGGCCCTGCAAAATTCTCGCGCCGAAAATCGCGGAAATAGAGCACGAAGAAGAAGATATACTCGTATTTACTTCTGATGTGGACCGGGACAAAGAGGTTGCCATGAACATGGGCATTTCAGCTATGCCAACGCTCCTGCTTTATAAAAACGGGGAAATTTTCTGGAAACAGGTTGGACTTGTGGATAAGTCGGTGATTGTAGATCAAATCAAAAAGGCCCGGTTGTGAAGTACGAATTACAAAGTACGAAATACGAAAAAATGAAAAGTACGAAATACGAAAAAATGAAAGTACGAAGTACGAATTAGTACGAAATACGAAATATGAAAAGTACGAAGTACGAAAACTACGAAATATGTAGTACGAAAAATGAACTTTTTGCTAAATATTATCGCGATATGGAAACATTCTGTAAGTTCAACGTTGTAAATTAACCACGAAGGTTAAAAGGAGGCATGCACGGGGGGCACGGAGGAAAGATGGTTTGCTTAACAGCCGTGTTGAATGATTGAATCAAACAAACCCGAAAGTTTTCTAAATTGTACTTCGTAAATACTATATCGTAAATTGAAATTCGTACCCTTTCGTATTTCGTACTAATTCGTAATAATTCGTATTTCGTACTTCAATCCACTCACTCCTTCTTTTTCTTCTTCTTCTCCACTTTCTGGGTGCCGATGAAATCCCAGTGTTTTTTCACTTTCCCTTTTTTTGAAAGTTCCACATGACCTTCGATGTCATAACCGTCGATGATCGCTTCCACATGCACGTTTTCCTCGAGCTTGTTGGCGACTTCACCGGTAAATTCAACATACAACAGCTCTTCAGCGTCTTCGTCTTCGTGACTCATATAGGTGGAATCCACCGTCAGCTCGATAGGGATAGCGTCTGCGCCGGCATTTTTATCGAAAAAGTTGCAACGGAATTTGCTGCCTTTGATCGTGCATTCGGCCATTTCACCGGGTTTGCCGGCTTTTTTGGCATCGCTGACTGTTATTTTATAAGATTTCCCTTCGATGTTGGAAGTATCTCTGCCCTTCAGCACAAAAGATGCGGTCAGAAGGAAAAGAGCTCCCGCTGACGCAATTAAAGAAGCTTTGTTCATTGGTTTAAGATGGTTTTCTGATTATTGCGGGGTCGCGCAAATTTACGGTTTACACAGCTCAAAACGAAAAAACCATGCCAGAAAAAGTAAACAGAAAGCTTCCGCCGAATCATGCTGTATCTTTGTCAGCTAACAAAGAAAATTCACTTTGTCAGCGCCATTAGCAGAACGTTTACGTCCCAATTCGCTCGATGATTATATCGGCCAGCGGCACCTGGTGGGTGAAAATGCGGTATTGCGCAAGGCCATCGAAAGCGGGAACCTTCATTCCATGATTTTCTGGGGACCGCCGGGCGTCGGTAAAACCACGCTTGCGCATATTATTTCGGCACAACTGAAAAGACCGTTTTATGCACTCAGCGCGATCAATTCCGGTGTGAAGGATATCCGTGAAGTGATTGAAAAAGCAAAAAGCCATGCATTTTTCGGAACGAACATGCCGGTTTTATTCATTGATGAAATTCACCGCTTCAGCAAATCGCAGCAGGATTCCCTGCTCGGCGCTGTCGAAAAAGGAACAGTTACGCTGATCGGCGCGACAACAGAAAATCCTTCATTCGAAGTTATTTCGGCGTTACTTTCCCGTTGCCAGGTGTATATTATGAAACCGCTTGAGAAAGAGGATCTTCTCCGGCTGCTGCAGCTTGCAATGGAAAAAGATGAATTGCTGAAGAAAATCCAGATCCGCATTCTTGAAGATGAAGCCTTGCTCCGGCTGTCGGGCGGTGATGCGCGAAAGCTGCTTAATATTTTTGAGCTTGTGGTAACCTCCGCGGAAACCAGCGGGACGGAAGAAGTGGTCATTACCAATGATTATGTGCTGGAGCATGTGCAGCAAAACATGGCACTTTATGATAAAGGCGGCGAACAGCATTACGATATTATTTCGGCCTTCATCAAATCCATGCGGGGAAGCGACCCAAACGCTGCTGTTTACTGGCTTGCGCGCATGATCCAGGGTGGCGAGGATCCATTATTCATTGCGCGGCGGATGGTTATCCTCGCCTCGGAAGATATCGGGAATGCCAATCCAAACGCGCTTTTGCTTGCAACCAATTGTTTCGAAGCGGTCAATGTCATCGGCATGCCGGAATCGCGCATTATTTTATCACAATGCGCCACCTATCTGGCTTCATCACCGAAAAGTAATGCGTCCTACGCAGCGATCAACGAAGCCCAGGCTCTGGTGGAAAAAACCGGTGATCTTCCGGTGCCTATTCACCTGCGGAATGCCCCCACGAAGCTGATGAAAGATATCGGCTATGGCGCCGATTACCAGTACAGCCATGAATTCACCGATAATTTTAAAGAGCAGGAATATCTGCCTGATAAAATAAGCGGAACGCGGCTTTACGAACCCGGTTCTAATCCGCGTGAGCTTGAATTGCGCGCTTATCTGAGAAAGTGCTGGAAAGAAAGGTATGGCTATTAATGGGAAAATGGGGTTAATGGGAAAATGGGGTTA
>DATDOQ010000435.1:0-2033 GCA_035293205.1 Bacteroidia bacterium | reverse complement strand
CCCAAGCCGATGAAATTCCATGACTGCTTTAATTTGTCCTCAACCTTTGCCGGTGGAGTTGTGGTGGATGTTTGATCGTCGCTCGATTCAGTCCAGGTATTACTGCCGAATCCAATCCGTAGCGCTGCACGGTAGGCCATGGTTTCTGTGGAGAACATTTTCCCAGTGATCATAGAACCACTGTTTGTATAGCCCCAGTTAAAAGAACCATTGGTACCGCCGTTCAACATGTTACCAAAATAAGACAGATAGGGTGTTGCATCAACACCTATAGCCCAGTCGCCGGCTTCAGGCAGATAAGGCTCGCCTTTCTTAGACTCAAGCTGAGCAAATGCTGTTGTAGCGCCAAAAGCAAGGGCTGCAACAAGTAATGCTGATTTTTTCATAAAGTGTGGTTTTGGTTTACTTGTTTAAGGTTAGATGCCTTATTGATTCCTGCAGCATCGGGGCCAAAGGTAGAGAATTCTTATGCATACACTAAACACCAACCGCCCCCAACTTATCCACGCTTTTTTGTTAATAAACACGATTTACAATGCCGTAAACAGCTTATTCCCAAGCTTTTTCCCCTAACATTGGAACGAACCGGAACTTCCCCATCTCTGTTTTAATGACTTTTCCGGAGGCATCTTTTTCGACGACTGTCATGGTTTGCACCACTTTGCCGACAGGAATCACCATTCGCCCGCCCGTCTTCAGCTGGTCAACCAGCTCATCCGGTATGAATGTAGCGCCGCAAGTGACAAGGATTTTATCAAATGGCGCAAATGCCGGCAAACCTTTATAGCCGTCGCCATAGAAAAAATTAGGGTTATATCCCATTGCAGGCAGGAGCAGCTTTGTTTTATCATACAACGTTTTTTGCCGTTCAATGGTGTAAACACGCGCCCCGCAAAGCAGCAGCACCACCGTCTGGTAACCGGAGCCTGTGCCGATCTCCAGAACTTTTTCTCCTTTTTTGAGCTGGAGCAGCTGCGTCTGGAATGCCACCGTATAAGGTTGTGAAATCGTCTGGCCGGCAGCGATCGGAAATGCTATATCATCATAAGCCTGGGTTAAAAAAACATTATCCATGAAAAAATGCCGCGGAATTTTTTCGATCGCCTGCAACACCGCCTCGTCTTTGATACCCTTCGCGCGGATAATTTCAACGAGCTTGCGTCTTAAACCTTTATGCCTGTAGTCGTCTTTCATAAAATCTTTGTTTCCCTGCCACAAAAATTGTACATTAACAATGCTGCGGCATTTTGCAATGCGTTGCAACATCTGCCTGTTGATTAAATGCGAAGCTACGTCAACCGGAATCACGCTGCTGCATCTACTTTTGTAAAAAATCAAGAATGCAATGTTGAAAATTGGTGTGATAGGCGCCGGCCATTTGGGGAAAATACATCTCCGCCTGCTAAAAGAGATACCCGCATGGGAGCTGATCGGTTTCTATGACGCAGATCAGGCGGTCCGGCAAAATGTGGCAGATGAGCTCGGCGTAACACCGTGGGATGACATGGATCGCCTGATCAGGACCTGTGACGCGGTGGATATTGTAACGCCCACCATCTATCATTTCGAGCTTGCGGAAAAGGCGATCCGGCAGTCGAAACATGTTTTTATAGAAAAGCCGCTGACACAGACCGTGCGCGAAGGACAACTACTGCTGAAACTGGCGTCAGAGGCTAACATTAAAGTTCAGGTCGGTCATGTAGAACGATTCAATCCCGCTTTTCTCGCCGCGCGTCATTTGCTCGAATCGCCTTTATTCATCGAAACGCATCGCCTCGCACAATTCAACCCGCGCGGAACGGATGTTTCCGTCATCCTTGATCTGATGATCCACGACATTGACATTGTACTTAGCCTGGTTAAAGCTAATATCAAACGGATCAGCGCCAGCGGAGTGGCCGTGGTAAGCGAAACGCCGGACATTGCGAACGCGCGTATTGAATTCGATAATGGTGCCGTCGCTAACCTCACTTCAAGCCGTATTTCACTTAAAAACATGCGGAAATCGCGGTTTTTTCGCCGGGATGCTTATA
>DATDOQ010000434.1:0-2311 GCA_035293205.1 Bacteroidia bacterium | reverse complement strand
TATGGATGAAAGGCAGCAGATATCCGCCAAAGTGAAGGCAACCCTGGGCGAGGTGGCGCGTCTGCTCAATATCCAGGGATATGCAAGGATCGATGCATTTATACGCGTTTACAGCGCTGAAAAAATTGAAGTGATATTCGTTGAAGTTAATTCGCTGCCCGGAATGACCCCTGCCACCTGCATTTTTCACCAGGCTGCCATCAATCAATATAAACCTTACGAATTTATCGACCGTATCCTGGATTTTGCATTCGCCCGCAAAGGCAGACAGGTGCAAGAGCCGGCCTGAGCTACTATGAAGAATTTTTTTTCGCTCCTTAAAAGCCGGAAGTTCCTGGTGAATCTCGGGATAGCGATCATCCTGCTGCCTTTAATTTTCTGGCTGGTTCTCACCTGGCTGGCATCCTACACGCGCCATGATGAGTATGTGCTTGTTCCGGATTTCCATGATCTGAAGATCCGTCAGCTCGATGATTTTATTGCAGATAAAAATCTCGGTTATATGATCATTGATTCACTATGGGATCCAAAGCTGCAAAAAGGGATTGTGATCCGGCAGGATCCGGATGCGGGTGATTCGGTGAAGCAGGGAAGAACCATTTACCTGTACGTTTCCGCAACCACGCCGCCCACGATGAACATGCCGAAGCTGGAGGATTTATCGTTGCGCCAGGCAATGGCGGTGGCCGAAAGTTACGGGCTTAAATTAAAACCATTCCCAACCGATGATCCATGCGATGGTTGTGTTGTAAGACAAGAGTATAAAGGGAAACGCATTGAGCCCGGTTCGCCGGTTCGCAAGGGTGAAACGATTGTGATATATGTGGGCGAGGGCGAAGGCCAGAGCGTGGATGGATTCCCCGTGCCGGACCTTATAGGAATGAATTATAGGGCTGCGCGCGGAAAATTGCTCGATATGAAACTCGACTGGGTGGTGATCGCGGACCGTGGAGTAAAAGACACGCTGAATGCAATTGTGTATGCGCAAAATCCATCGCCTGAAAAAAACGTCCGTTTGATCCGGGGAGCGACCATAGATTTAATGGTGACAAATGACCAAAGCAAGCTGCCTCCCGACACGCTGAAAGACGAAACACCTTAATTTCGCATGAAATGAGAAGTTTTTCTATTACATGTTTTATTGGACTCGCCTGCAATTGCGCCGCGCAGGTCGGGGCGGGAGAATTTTTATTGCCGCTGACTGCGAACCCGGCGCAGTTTGAAAATGATGGCGCCGCCGCGCGTTATTCGGTTGTGACGGTTGATACCATCTTGCTTGGAACCGGCTTCCGCGATAATTTCAAATATGAAAGCCGTCGTCCGGATACGGCAAAATGGGACCCGGATTTTGGCGCAGTCAGTTCGGGCGTTTTCATTAATCGCTCATGGGCAATTTCTCCGCCGAATTATGGGGTGTGTACTTTTGATGGCCTCAATTATATTGGAAATCCATATAATGTGTTGGCAAGTGTGAATAGCACCGGGCAGTCAGACATGCTGGTTTCTGTTCCATTCAATCTTTCAGCTTTATCTGTAAGTGATTCCGTTTACCTCAGTTTCTGGTTCCAGCCGGAAGGACGCGGATATTCCCCCAATCCCCAGGATTCTCTCTTGCTTGATTTCAGCGCTCCTTCCTGGTCAACGACACCGACACCGGTCTGGAAAAACATCTGGTTTACCGAAGGCTTCAGTCCTGCTGCCGCGGATAGCGGATTTCATATTGTCATGATCAAACTCGACAGCGCGTCTTATTTTGCGAATGGATTCCGTTTCCGGTTCAGGAATTACGCGGCACAATGTGGCAGCAATGACCACTGGCATATTGATGAAGTTTACATGAACCGTCTGCGTACATTTTCCGATACGCTGATTGATGAAGCCTCTTTTGTTTATGACGCGCCTTCGTTTCTGAAAGATTACCAGGCGATGCCGTTTGATCATTACAAGCCTTCCGCTCACATGGCAGGCTCAATTGGAAATATTGTTAGAAATGCCGGCCCAACTGCAAAAAACATTACTTACAAATATGATGTTTTCACCAGCACCGGTTCGAATATTGCAACTTATACTAATACCAATGCGATCGGGCTGGCGCCGTTTGCTTATGAAACGTATGCGCCCATTGCCAATCCGCCTGTTTACCCGACCAATTTTACCAGCGGTTTTCCGCAGCAATCCGATTCAACGTATTTTTTGGTTCGTCACCAGCTCCTCGATCTCGGTCGCACCGACAGCATGTATTTCCGCCAGAAATTTTATAATTATTACGCGTACGATGACGGAACCGCTGAGGTCGGGTATGGGTTGAATG
>DATDOQ010000433.1:0-6506 GCA_035293205.1 Bacteroidia bacterium | reverse complement strand
AAGAGGGGAATCGATCAAACCCGCGCATTGCTGCACTTCGCGCAGGTAAGCTCTTGCAGGCGTCAGCCATCCGTCCACATGATGATAGGTGTGATTGCCCACCGCATGACCTTCAGCCTTGATACGCGAAAAAAGTTCAGGGTTGTTGGCGACGTTATTGCCGACACAAAAAAATGTTGAAGGAACGCCAGCCTGCTTCAGCAAATCCAGCGCCGCTGAGGTTGCTCCCGGCACCGGGCCATCATCAAAAGTCAGCCAGATTTTTTTTTCATTTGTCCGCACTCTCCATAATGCGCCCGGGTAAAGGCGGCGCAGCAGCAGGGGAGCACGGACCAGCGCGCGCATGTTTATTGTTGCGACTTTGGAACTGCGGCGTTATCTGTATCCATTTTGAGCAGCTTCATCAGTGAATCCATTTCCTTTTGAGAAGGCCCTGCGTCCTGTCTTTCGAAAGGAGGCTTTTGCCGTGATGGAATTCCCATCGCTGTCATACGTTTTTCATAATCATCCGAGACCTTTTGCTGTCCATACTGCCCGGCGTAATTGGCGAGGAAATCCATGATCTGCCGCTGGCGCTGCGCTTCATCATCATAATCACTTTCGCCTCCTTCTGAACGGGTCGTTGCTGAAAGTTTCGAATAGAACATGAATTCCTCCTCGCAGGTGGCAAACAGCTTCCCGGAAATTTCATTCGCAGACTTCATATCACCCGCGCGGTAATAATTCTCCACCATGTACATCATGACCGGTTCAATCGGCACATGTTTTTCAGGCATCACTCTCCGTGAATAATCCAGCACTTTTTTAGCCTTGTCCTTTTTGCCATCCTCATTCAGCAATTTTGCCAGTGTCATCAACTGGAGACGCTGGTTGGTGGTAAAACGAAGGTTGTTCTCGTCCATGTAAATGTATTTCGTCGTGTCCTCAAGACCGCCCCAGACATACTTGGTCATGATCTTGTCATACATCAGATCGGTGTCGCAGGCTACTGTAGCAGATGAGGTGTACGTTTGCCTGTCACCCTTCATCGGAACCAGCCGGTACGCGAGTCCTTCAAGACGGAAATAGCTGAAACGTTCGCCTTTCGGACCTGTTACATCATCGAGGTCGAGGTAGCTGTCACTTCCAGCGGTCACCGCGAAATAAACAGGGCGATCCCAGTTATTGCTTGCAAGCAGATCGAGCACCATCAGATCCGCTTTGAGGAGATAACTTTTATTGATGGTCCATTCCACCCGGTCGAGGATAAGGCTATCAGGTGTATTTGCAGGAACAGTTCCGTTTGCTTTCACCTTCTTTTTATCGACTGTTATGTAAACTTTATTCGTTGGCAGAATGTAAAGCGTATCGAGGTAACTTTCGCCATTGTCATCCTGGCCACGTTGCACCTGCATCGCTTCCGTGCTGTTGTTACGGAGCATGTCGATCAGGTCGCGCGCGTTCATGGATGTTTTGGAATCCTTGTCGAGGTAAACCTGGTCGCAGGAGCCCTGCCGGTATTTGGACGGCGGCAATGAGAACGGAACCCGGTCTGAAGTATAGGCTTTGCGGTTTGCCTGGTCGATATACCAGTCCGTATTCAGCAGGCTGAGGTTGAGAACACGCACATCGGTGCGGTAATCTTCCACTTCCTGCGCGTACCACAAGGGGAAAGTGTCATTATCGCCATTCGTAAAAAGGATCGCATTCTTGTCGCAAGTCGAGAGATAATTTTTTGCGAAATCACGCGCGGTATAACGATTGGCGCGGGTGTGATCGTTCCAGCCCTGCTGCGCCATCAACAGCGGCGCCGAGAAAGCCATGATCGTCGCGAGCCCGACAGCAACCACCTGCTGCATTTTCACATAACGTGTGAGCAAGTCGTACAACGCGTACACGCCGAAGCCGATCCAGAACGCGAATGCATAGAACGAGGCGGCATAAGCATAATCACGCTCGCGTGGCTGAATCGGATACTGGTTGAGATAAAATACAATCGCCGGCCCGGTTAAGACGAAGAGCAGCAGCACCACCAGCGCGCTTTTCCAGTCGCGTTTGAAATGGAACCAGATGCCGAGCAGTCCAAGCAGGAAAGGAATGTAAAAGAATTTATTGTTCGCCGGATTCTCACGCATCCGCCGCGGCAGCTCATTGTTTTTAAAATCACTGACCGCGGGAATTCCGCTTTGCCAGTTTCCATCCGTTATATTTCCATGCCCCTGAACATCATTCTGCTTCCCCGCAAAATTCCAGAAGAAATAACGCATGTACATGAAATTGACCTGGTAATTCCAGAAATACCGCAGGTTGGCCGCCATCGTGGGCTTCTGGAACGTTTCCATTTCGCCGCTCCTGTAATTCTTCACCCGCACATTCACGTGATTCTTCTTCACATTGCCCCATTGTTCATACGGGCGCACATGGCTTTTCTGATTCATTTCCCACATGCGGGGAAACACTGTACACATCTCAGGCGCGAACTTGTAATCCGATTGTTTCCGGTGATCGGTTACCACGTAATTGCCGGCTTGCTTATCCTGCGCGTAAACAGGATTACCGTCATTCGCCATGTCGTCCGGGTTGATCGGCGCATTGTAATAAGGTCCATACAATAATGGCCAGTCGCCATATTGCTCACGTTGCAGGTAAGAGAGCAGGTTGATGGCGTTTTCCGGGTTGTTCTCATCCATCGGCGTATTTGCCTGCGAACGGATCACGAGAATGAAAAATGTGGAATAACCGATCAACAGCACCGTGAATGAAACGAGAATTGTATTCAGCAGCACCCGGTTTTCGCGGTAATAATAGACCACCACCGCGGCGCCGACAAAAGTGAGGAAGGGAAGAAAAGCTTTTCCATACGTCAGCGCGCCGAGGACGGTAAAAAAGAAAAATGTTCCTCCGGAGACCAGGAAATAATTATAATATTTTTTCTGTCCGCCATTCGTGTACATGATACCGGTAACAATGAGCGCGGTGAGGAGCAGGAAATAAATGATCGTTCCACCGTTAAAAGGAAGGCCGAGCACATTCACGAAAAAAAGCTCATAATTCGCCGCCGCGGAAACGATGCCGGGAATAATGCCGTTCTGTACGACGCCCAGCATTAACAATGAAACAAGACCTGTAATAATGAGTCCCTTGTTGGTGGAGTTGTATTTTTTGAAATAAATAATAAATACAAGGGAAGGAATGGTGAGCAGGTTGAGCAGGTGAACGCCGATCGAAAGTCCGATCATGTAAGCGATAAAAACGATCCAGCGGTCGGCGCGCGGACTATCGTCGGCATCCCATCGGAGCGTGGCCCAGAAAACGAGCGCGGTGAAAAAAGAAGACATGGCATATACCTCGCCTTCAACCGCGGAGAACCAGAATGAATCAGAAAATGTGTAAGCCAGCGAGCCAACTGCTGCGGATGCAAAAACAACCCACATGCGGGCGCCTTCAAACTCCTCTTTCATCGCGGTGACGAGCTTGCGTCCGAGCAGGGTAAGTGACCAGAACATAAAAAGAATAGTGCCTGCGCTTACAAGTGCGTTCATCAGGTTGACCGCGGCCGCGACATTTTCAGGCCCTCCTGCGAAAAGAGAGAAGAATCGCCCGAAAAGCATAAAAGTCGGCGCGCCAGGCGGGTGCCCAACTTCGAGCTTGTAGCTGCAGGCGATATATTCGCCGCAATCCCAGAAGCTGGCTGTCGGTTCAATGCAGGAAATGTAAGTGTAGGAGGCGATCAGAAAAATGATCCAGCCGATGATGTTGTTCAGCAGATTATACCTGGCTGTCATGAAGATAATTCAAAGGTTTGCGGGCGAAGATAGGTAATTCGACCCTTGTGGTGCTGTTAAATCGGGTTTGGCCAAAGTAAAATTTTGTCAAAACTCGGAATGTTTTTACTTTTGTGCCCCCGCATACAAAGCGTGTGCGGAATTTGGCCGATGGTGTAACTGGCAACACGTCTGATTTTGGTTCAGAAGAGTCCAGGTTCGAGCCCTGGTCGGCCAACCTTTCAAGAGGCAATAAACAAATCCCTGTTAATTACAATCTAATTTCTGTTGTAGTGTCGGGGATTTTTTCTTGCACTTTCCCCCCTACTAATTTCTCCCTTCATTCCTCCGCCTTTTCTTCAGCCGCCGTTGCCTCATCATTCAGGAAAACCTTCAGCCGTTGATACATAAATGAAACGAGAAGCAGAATAATTCCTGATACGATAAATGCAATTATTTTTCCGGCCTGCGATTCTCCGTAAATTCCAAGTGAAATTAATTTACCGACGGTAACCGCGAACAACAAAAGGGCGATGATCCGCAAATGCCGCTCACGTTTCTGAATGCCAATGGCAATCATGACCAAAGAACAAATGCCCCACACTACCGGGTAAATGATTTTTTGACTTTGGGCCAATGCCTCGTACCGGAATTCCAAGTAGTTTCCAGCTGCGGTGATGAATGGATACTGACTGTACAAAACAAAATGGTCAACCTCGGCGGTGATCATAAAAACGAAAAGTCCGCACATGATCCAGAGAAAAACTGTTCGCATTGATTCAGCCAGATTTTTATCTGCTATTATCTTTTTGAAAGCAAGAATCAACAGCGCAACGGTTCCTGCAAGACCGATGAAATGAAAAATGAAAGGTATTGCGCCTGTATATCCGGTCAGCATATTGTCACGCACCGCTGAGGTTGCATCATTCGGAAAATACGGATAAAGCAAAGCGATAATAAACGTCAGCCACACATAAGTAAGATCGGCATATTCCATTTGTGTTTTTTTGAAAACGAACCAGGAAGCCAGCAGGAAAAGAACCGTAAACGCGTGAAAATAAACGGCAATTGCGGCCGCGTAGTTTCCTTCAAATGAAGCCTGGAAGGTAATTTCGAATGTGCCTGTGAGATATAAAATCAAGGCGGCCATCACCTGTAGAAATGTGCTGTACTTTTTTTCCTGGAACGAATCAACATGTTCACCGGCACGGTTCATCATCCACGCTTTTATTGCCAGCGCAAGCGCCACGCAGAAGCCTGTAACAAAGCCGGTGTTCAGGAAAAGCGGAAACTGGCTGCCTGATAAGAATTTTGGATAATAAGTTGACCAGTTATAGGCAAGACTGAATAAGGTAGCAGCGATGGTGATTACCGATCCGGTTCGCAGAAGAATAATGCCGCTGCGCCGGAACAGGTAAAGCAAAACAAGACTTTCCGCTGCCCAGAAAAGTGTGATATGATTTCCGTCCAGCTGGATAGGACCGGCGAGAGAAACAAGGGAAATCACAAGACCGATCAGAAAAAGTACGAGCAGACGGTCCACGTCCAGCCTTTTGCGCAAAAGCAGCGCGAAAATTCCGTTGAAGGCCGCAAGCAGGATTGTAAAAGGTCCCTGCCAGTTTTCCAGGTGCATTTTATGAAGAATGAAATATCCGCAAACAAAAAAGAAAAAAGCGTTTGAAAGAAGGATAATAATTTCCGGTCCTGTAAAAATTGTCCGGCGGCGTATCGTATGAATGATGTTCATGCCGAAGAAAGTCGTGTAGAAAAGTGTGGCAAAAATGAATGCGGAAGCGTAGTGGGCGGTGGTCTCGTCACGAAAATCTTTTATTAGCGCGCCGCTAAACAGAAGGATGGTGAAAATGTAGCTGATGTAATTCACCAGGTTCCATTTTTTGTACCAGGCAAGCGCCAGCATTCCTGCATTCAGAATCAGCAGGTAGGTGCAGAGCACATTGAAATTCATTTGCCCGGTCGACACCATGAGCGGTGAAGTGAATCCGCCAACGCCCGCCAGCACGGCGAATTCCAGACGGTCAAAACGCACGGACAGAAAAACCGAGAATGCCGTCACCAGGGCAAGCAGGCCGAAAGCGACGGGCTGGCTGAATAAATGATAAACCTGGAACGCGTAAGTGAGTGTAAAATAAAACACCGCGATGCCGCCACCTGCGAGCACCGAGCTGAAGGTGGTGAATCTTTTTCGCAGACGATAAGCAAATCCAAGCAAAATGCCGCCAGCAACAAAACCCATCATGGAACGGCCCGCTTCACCGATCCAGTTTCTATCGATGGCGAATTTCACAAGGAAAAAAATGCCGGTTACAAGAACAACGATTCCAATAAAAGTGACGAGACGTTCCCCGATAAATTTTTCAAGGTCGGGAAATCTGCTGTAAGAAGATTTTTCCTTTTGTTTTTCAAAATAGGGAAATGGTTTCAATAACGGCGGAACAACCGGCTCCTCTTTTGGTGGAGGTGGTGGAATTGGTTGCGTTATTACAGGGGGCGGCCCAGGAACCGGCGGTGTTTCTTTCTCCCCGAAAAAATTCATCGCGGTTAACATCCGGTGAAGACCAATCAACTCTTTGCGGATATCGTCCGTTTTGTTATAAAGCTCGTCGAGCTTTTTTTTGACGTCGTTCGAAGTTGTCATAGAAGTGGCAAATGGTTTCGAGGGAAATATACGCGGGTTTAATTCATTGGTTGAAAAGAGATTATGAACATGTGACTGCCATTTTGTACAATCCGGAAATGAATTCT
>DATDOQ010000432.1:0-7597 GCA_035293205.1 Bacteroidia bacterium | reverse complement strand
AGTCGCTGGCGTATGCCGGTCTCGAAACAGGATCGCGCGACCGGGCGTCGTATGTGCTGGCGCAGGATAAGATCCGTCTCGTGCTTACAACACCGCTGAATTCAGGTTCTCCCATCAACGAGCATATCCGCAAGCATGGTGATGGCGTAAAAGTCATTGCGCTGTGGGTGGACGATGCGCGAAAAGCATTCGAAGAAACCACCAAACGCGGTGCGAAGCCATTTATGGAACCTACGGTGGAAAAAGATGAAAACGGTGAGGTGGTGCGCTCGGGGATTTTTACTTATGGCGAAACGGTTCATGTATTCGTGGAGCGCAAAAATTACAAGGGGATATTTCTTCCCGGATTTCAAAAATGGACTTCAGATTACAATCCGGCTCCCGTTGGATTAAAATTCATTGATCACATGGTTGGGAACGTGGGCTGGGGCGAGATGAATAAATGGGTGAAGTGGTATGAAGATGTGATGGGATTTGTCAATTTTCTCACGTTCGACGACAAGCAGATCCATACGGAATATTCGGCGCTGATGTCGAAAGTGATGGCGAACGGAAACGGCCGTATCAAATTCCCGATCAATGAACCTGCGGAAGGAAAGAAAAAATCGCAGATCGAAGAGTATCTTGATTTTTATGAAAGTTCCGGTGTGCAGCATATTGCCATTGCCACGGATGATATTCTTAAAACTGTTTCAGCGTTGCGCGCACGTGGCGTGGAATTTCTTTCGGCTCCACCACAGGCGTATTATGATGAAATCCCTGCCCGGCTTGGAGCGCATATGAAACACATGAAAGAAGATCTGAAAGAAATTCAGAAGCTGGCAATTTTAGTGGACGCCGATGAAGAAGGATATCTTTTGCAGATCTTCACCAAGCCCGTTGAAGACCGCCCGACTTTATTTTACGAGATCATTCAGCGCATGGGCGCCAAAGGTTTCGGGGCCGGAAATTTCAAAGCGCTTTTTGAATCCATCGAACGCGAGCAGGCGAAACGCGGAACGCTTTAAAAAAAGCAGGCAGATTGGTAGGGATGCAGATGGATAAATCCCAGAGTTTCGTATTTTAAACAAAACAAATGGCTGGCCGTAAAAAAGCAATTCTTTCTGTAATGATTATCTGCCTTATCGCAGTGGCAACCGTTTTCTGGCTGTTGAACCGGTCGAAGCGGTATATGCCCGCCGAGGTGCGATCTTCCAATGGCAGTCATTATTCTTTAATTGTTACCGGTGACATGGAACCGACGAAGCTGGATGAAAATGCTTCATTTGAATACCGGGATAAAAAAAATGAGCTTTATGCCATGGTGGTGGATGAATCCAAAGCAAAAATCATCTCGTTTGATCTGGATTATGATCTGGAAACGTACATGAAAATTGCTTCGCGGCGGCTCGACAGCGCGGGCATGTATGTGAACAAGCCATTGATGATTAACGGCAACCGAGCACTGCAAACGGACATTAAGAAAAAGGTGAAAGGAGAAACAATTTTTTACCGGCTCACCGTGCTGGAAACGCCAAAATATTTTTACCAGCTGCTCGTCTGGACAATTGAAAGCAGACTTGCCGGAAACAAGGCGGACATGGAAACGATCATTACTTCATTCAGGGAAGTGGACGAAGCGAAGGTAAAACCGGACACGACGCGAAAAAAGTGAAACCACACTGCGGGAAAAAAATTATACGTTTTGTCCGCAAACAGAATTCGTTCCACGCTCCCTTATTATGTTAATTCCCGGTAAATTTTCTGATCACAGTAAATAAAGAATCGCTGCGGCGTCCACATTCGGTATCTTTACTTAGCATTTAATTATTTTCTAAAAAATAAATTTTATGGATAAAGTACATATTCTCTGGGCGGATGACGAGATCGATTTGCTGAAGCCGCATATTTTGTTTCTGAAAGAAAAAGGCTACGATGTGGCGACTGCTACCAGCGGGAATGAAGCGGTTGAAATGGTGGGAAATAATGATTACGATATTGTGTTTCTCGATGAAAATATGCCGGGAATGTCGGGACTGGAAGCGCTGACACGCATTAAAAACCAGCGGAACGAAATCCCGGTGGTGATGATCACCAAAAGCGAAGAAGAAAACCTGATGGAAGACGCGATTGGATCGAAGATCGCCGACTACCTGATCAAACCGGTGAACCCGAACCAGATCCTTCTTTCACTGAAAAAAATTCTGGAAAATAAACGTATTGTAAGTGCGAAAACAACTTCCGGTTACCAGCAGGAATTCCGTTCTATCGGCATGCGACTGAGCGACCGGCTCTCGTGGCAGGAATGGACGGAAATTTACCGGAAGCTGATCTTCTGGGAGCTTGAGCTTGGCCGAACGAATGACGAAAGCATGCGTGAAATCCTCACCATGCAAAAAAGCGAAGCGAATGTTGCTTTCGGAAAATTCATTGAACAGCAATATACCAGCTGGCTGAGCGGAAAAGAAAAAAATCCGCCGGTGATGTCGCACACGCTGATCAAAAACTGGCTCATGCCGCAATTTGAAAAAGACAGCGGGCCAATTTTTTTCGTGCTGATCGATAACCTGCGGTATGACCAGTGGAAGGTTCTCCAGCCGGTGATCAGCCAGTATTTCAAAGTGGAAGAGGAAGAAATGTTTTTCAGCATACTTCCGACGGCCACGCAGTATGCGCGTAATGCCATTTTCGCGGGGCTGCTTCCGACCGAAATTGAAAAACGATTTCCAACGCTCTGGAAAAATGACGATGACGAGGGCGGAAAAAATTTACACGAAGAGGAATTCCTTGCAGCGCAATTGAAACGGCTGGGGAAGGATATTAAGTTTTCGTACAATAAGATCACAACGTATGCCGCCGGTAAAAAGCTGGCCGAAAGCATGCAGAACCTGATGCAGAACCGCCTGAATGTGATCGTTTATAATTTTGTGGACATGCTTTCGCACGCGCGCACCGAAATGGAAGTTATCCGTGAGCTGGCCGATGATGATGCCGCGTACCGTTCTCTGACGCTTTCATGGTTTGAACATTCCCCGCTGCATGATATTATCCGCCAGATCTCAGAAAAAAAATGCCGATTGGTCATTACCACGGATCACGGCACGATTAAAGTGACGGAACCAACCAAGGTAATTGGCGACAAGAACGTTAATTCAAACCTGCGATACAAGCAGGGCAAAAGCCTCGATTATGTGAAAAAAGATGTGTTTGAAGTACGAAACCCGGCAGATGTTTTTTTACCCAGGCTGAACGTCAGCACTTCTTACATTTTCGCCAAAGAAGACATGTTTTTCGCTTACCCGAATAATTATAATTATTACGTGCAGTATTACCGGAACACATTCCAGCACGGGGGAATTTCGCTGGAGGAAATGATCATTCCGTATATTGTGCTGTCTCCGAAATAAGCAGGCAGTAAGGGAGGCCATACATCCAGCAATCGTGAAAGCCGCCATTAACAATATTGAAGTATTACCGGAAACCGCGCAGAAACTGTTGCATTCGTTTAAAACTGCCCGCGTTTTTGCATTTCATGGCGAACTGGGCGCCGGTAAAACGACATTTATAAAAACCATTTGCCAGTCACTTGGCGTAAAAGAAACCATGTCCAGCCCGACCTTTTCGCTGGTGAATGAGTACCATGACCGGGATGGAAAAGCTATTTATCATCTTGACCTGTACCGGATAAAATCTACCGGCGAAGCGCTGGATCTCGGAATTGAAGAGTACCTCTACAGCGGCAATTATTGTTTTATCGAATGGCCCGAGCGGGCGCAGGAATTATTACCGGAAAACACCGTCCATGTCTACCTGGAAGAAAAAAACGGCGCCCGTCTAATCCGGGCAAGGTGAACATATTCTCCCATTCTCCCTTTTTCCTCACTCCCTTGTCCGCCGAAGCCCCGATGGCTATCGGGGCGTAGGAGGATCCCTCCATTCTCACATTAGCACATTTTTCCCATTTATCCGCCGAAGCTTTAGCGAAGGCGGGTTAGCAGATTAGCACATTGAGTCGTATCTTTATCTTTGCCCGCCCTAACCGGCGAAACACACAAATCAAAACCGGCCCCGTCCGTTATGAAAACTTCCCGAGACGTGCTCCACTCCCTGACCAAAGGAGCGCTTTTGCCGCAGGAGGAAATGCTGGAAGTTGTGCCCAAAAAAGGCGCGCTTAAAATCGGCATACCAAAAGAGATCACCTTCCAGGAGAACCGCGTTTCGCTTGTCCCCGATGATGTCGGCCTGCTGATCAACCATGGTCATCACCTGATTGTTGAGAGCGGGGCGGGGAAAAATGCAAATTTCCAGGATAACGACTATTCGGAAGCCGGTGCGCAGATCGCATTCACGCCTGATGAAGTTTACAAACAGTCTGAGATCATTTTAAAAGTGGCGCCGCCATCGCTGGCGGAAATTGAACTGATGCAGATGAAGCAAACGCTGCTTTCCACGCTCCAGCTTCCCGCGCAACCGGAAAATTTCATTAAAAAGCTCATTGATAAAAAAATCACCGCGCTTGCGTTTGAATGGATCAAAGATGAAGACGGGGTTTTCCCGGTGATCCGTTCGATGGGAGAAATAGCGGGCGGCACTTCCATTCTGATCGCTGCGGAATATTTGTCGAACGTGAATCACGGCCAAGGCGCCATTCTCGGTGGCATTTCCGGTGTTGCGCCAACAGAAGTGGTGATCATCGGGGCGGGAACGGTTGGCGAATATGCAGCGCGTGCTGCTCTTGGATTGGGTGCCACCGTAAAAGTTTTTGACAATTCCGTTTACCGCTTACGCCGGCTGCAGGGTGCGCTCGGAGCGCGTGTATTTACGTCCATCATTCAGCCGAAAGTACTCGCTAAACATTTGCGTCACGCCGACGTGGCCATTGGCGCATTGCGCGCCGCCGAAGGACGCACACCATGCGTGGTATCCGAAGAAATGGTGGCTGAAATGAAAGTCGGTTCCGTCATTATTGATGTGAGCATTGACCAGGGCGGTTGTTTTGAAACTTCAAAAGTGACCAATCATACACAACCGGTTTTCCGTCGGCACGGTGTGGTTCATTATTGTGTGCCGAATATTGCATCGCGCGTTTCCAGGACCGCATCGTACGCGCTGAGCACCATCTTCGCGCCGATCCTGATGCATATTGGCGATGAAGGCGGTCTTCCCAACCTGATCCGCCGTAGCGTCGGTGTCCGGAACGGTGTCTATCTGTATAATGGAATCCTCACCAACAAATATCTCGGTGACCAATTCAGTCTTCCATCAACGGATATTGACCTCCTGGTTGCTGCGTTGTAGGTTTACACAACTTTGAATTTTCAAATCAAACAAAACAATTGTCTATTAACTTTCATTAACCCCATTTATCCGCCGAAGCCCCGATGGCTATCGGGGAGAAGGCGGGTTTTCCCATTAACATGACCTGGCGTCGCATAAAATTATACCTCGTAGGATTTGGTTTAGGAGTTGTCTTATGCCTCATCATTTTCCGTGGCAGGGATCTGACAGGATGTTCCCCGGAGCGACGTGTGACAGCGCTGATCTCAAAAGCAAAAAAGATAAATGTGGATTCAACCTTGTTATGCAAACTGCAATGCGAAGGCGTTACAGTTGATATGATCCGCGATTCCATTTTGAGCGGCGATGTGGACTTTGGAAAAAGCCGACCGCAGAAGGAACCGGCCCACGAATATTTTGTCACCTTCAGCATGAAAGGTCAACCGGTGGAAATGTATTTTGAAACGCATATGAAAGATTCGGTCGTGACAATTTTAATGGTTCGGCCGGAGCCGGACGGCACAAATTGCGGATGCCGTTAGTAAGCGTAACTATTTGTTAATCAATAAGATTCTATTGCAAGATATTTGTTTCAAGCTGGTTTTTTCTTATCTTCATAGCTTCATGGATAAAGCATATGAGTAGTGGAATTAATCCCCTGATCGTCTTGTTCCGTTTTCCATTTATGTTCGCATTTTAAATTCAACAACATCCAGCAATGAAAAAAATTTATGGTTTATTTTCCTGCGTATGCTTTTGCTTAGCAACTGTTCTTTATTCGCAACAGCAATTTCAAGGCGCCGGGGCGGAAAAAATTTGTCCGGGAGCGAAATCGGTGACGATCAATGCGCAGTCCCGCGTTCCTTCATTCATTATTTTCCGGGAGGACGTGCAGATTCCGGCATCCGGTATTTTCGAACGGCTGCGTTCGCCATTGCAAATGCAGCTTGCCGACGGATGGCAGCTCAAACGGTCAAGCAAGGATCATCTCGGATTTTCGCATACCCGTTTTACGCAGACGTATGCCGGCGTTCCGGTTGAAGGTGGCGAATACCTGGTGCATGAACGTAATGGCCGCGTTGAAACTGTAAATGGAATGTGGTTCGATGCGATCAATGTTAATACCAATCCGGCAATCACAGAGGCGAGCGCTTTGCAGCTTGCAAAAAATTATACCGGCGCGCAGGTTTTCCGTTGGGAAATTCCGGCAGAAGAAGCGCAACTCAAAGCGATGAAAAATGATGCAAACGCAACCTGGTTCCCTACCGGCCAGCTCGTGATCGTTTGTAAAAACCACGATATTTTCAAAAAAGAATACACGCTCGCCTGGAAGTTCGACATTTTCGCCGCCGAGCCCATGAGCCGTAAATACGTTTTTGTCAGTGCTCAAACGGGTGAGATCATCACCACCTTTGAACGTATTCATACGGCCGACGTGATCGCCACTGCGAATACGATGTACAGCGGAACCCAGACGATCACCACCGACAGCACCGGTGTCAACCAGTATCGTCTCCGTGAAGCAGGCAGGGGCCAGGGCATACACACCTTCAACCTGGCAAATACCACCAGCTACGCAAGCGCCACTGATTTCACCAACAACAGCACGAATTGGACGAGCACCGCGAATGATGATCATTGCGCCAATGATGCGCACTGGGGGGCGGAGAAAACTTATGATTATTATGCCAATGAACATAACCGCAATGGATTGGACGGAAACGGGATGCTGATGGTTTCATACGTTCATTACAGCACCAATTATAACAATGCCTCCTGGAATGGAACCGCAATGTCCTATGGGGATGGTAGCGGCACAGCGGGAGGATTTAATCCGCTTACAGCAGTTGATGTTTGCGGTCATGAATTCACACATGGCGTAACTGAATTTTCAGCCAACCTGGATTACTCTTATGAATCCGGCGCGCTCAATGAATCCTTCTCCGATATTTTTGGAACCGCGATCGAGTTTTACGCAAAACCTGCGACAGCAGATTTCTGGATCGGTTCTGAAATTACTGTAACCCCCGGTACCGCATTGCGCAGCATGGATAATCCAAACCAGTTCGGCGATCCGGACTGTTACACGGGTACAAACTGGTACACCGGCGCGGGCGACAACGGGGGAGTTCATACCAACAGCGGTGTCCAGAATTTCTGGTATTATCTTCTCAGCATTGGTGGAAGCGGTACGAACGATCTGAATGACGCATTCAATATTTCCGCCCTTGGCATTTCGGTTGCATCGGAAATTGCATACCGGAACCTGACCGTTTACCTCGTGAGCACTGCACAGTATATGGATGCCCGAACGTATGCCATTCAATCGGCGCAGGATATT
>DATDOQ010000431.1:0-9997 GCA_035293205.1 Bacteroidia bacterium | reverse complement strand
GAAAGCCGTTTCTGGCTTCATGAACAATACCGGTTCCTGCGGTGGCTCGCTGTTCATTTCCCGCGCATGCGCCGCATAATTCCGTCCGATGCAAATTATTTTCATAAAAGTTGGAGCTCAACAAAAAAGCTTATTTAATTCTCAGTAATAAATTCTCTTTTCTTCTCCCTCCCTTGTCCGCCGAAGTCCTGAGCTTGTCGAAGGACGTAGGCGGATCAGCACTCAGTTCATTTTCTCGCTCTTCATATTTCGTACTTTTTTCGTATTTCGTACCTATTCTCAGTCCTCAATTCTCAG
Organism: Bacteroidia bacterium; assembly: GCA_035293205.1. Taxonomy (GTDB): domain Bacteria; phylum Bacteroidota; class Bacteroidia; order Palsa-965; family Palsa-965. Next base: position 9,700 of record DATDOQ010000431.1, on the reverse strand, counting down.
TTCTTATCTCAGTACTCAGTTCTAACTCTTCATATTTCGTACTTTTTTCGTATTTCGTACCTTTTCTCAGTACTCAGCACTCAATTCTTTTTCTCAGCACTCAGTTCTCCCTTTTCATTTTTCGTACTAATTCGTATTTCGTACTTATTCGTACCAATTCGTATTTCGTACTTTTTCTCAGTACTCAGTTCTCAGCTCTTCTTCATCGATAAACGAATCTTTGTGATCACCTTTTTTGTATAAAGCGGAAAATCCCCCGACATCATCCAGTTATAATAGGAAGGTTCGCGTTCGAAAATCTCCACGACCGGCTTGCCCGTGTGTTTTCCAAAATTAAAACATGCGATGCCCTTCTGGTTATAAATAATCCTTCCGGCGAGATCCACACAATTGTTTTTTGACGAGAATTCAGCCAGGAAATCTACGTCCGGTTTCAGACTCTCGTAACGTTCCAGTTGCGCTTCAAGAATCTCCTGTGTGGCACTGATATCCGCTTCGGCGCTGTGCGCGTTCACAAGCGGCTTGTTGCAGTAAAACTGGTAAGCGGCGGCTAACGTCCGTTGTTCCATGCGGTGGAAAATGTTCTGCACATCGATCAGTTTCCTGTTGGAGATTTCAAATTCCATATCCGCGCGAAGGAATTCCTCCGCCAATACAGGTACATCGAATTTGTTCGAATTATACCCGGCCAGGTCGCAGCCGTCAATATATTGCGCCCAGGTTTTCGCGACATCTTTGAATGTAGGAGCGTCTTTCAAATCTTCATTCGAAATCCCGTGTATCGCGGTGATCTCGGGCGGAATGTTAATGGTCGGATTGATGCGTTGCGATTTCATTTCTTTGTCGCCATTTGGCATCAGCTTCAAAACGGCGATCTCCACAATACGGTCGGACGCCACATTCGTTCCAGTGGTTTCAAGATCAATAAACGCGATCGGGCGGGTGAGTTTTAATTTTGTCATTGAATAATCGGACTCTTTATTCTAAGTTCATATTTCGTAATTCGTACTTTTCATATTTCGTAATTCGTACTTTTCTCTCAGTTCTTCTTTCTACTTAAAGTACTCTTGAATTTTACCCAAAAGTTCGGCATGAATTTGCTTGTTTGAACAAATGATGCGTGAATTTTTCATAAAATTTTCTTCGCCCGCGAAATCAGTGACTAAACCGCCCGCCTCCTGCACCAGGATCACCCCGGCAGCCATATCCCATGCATGCAGTCCGTATTCATAAAATGCGTCGAATCTTCCGGCAGCTACCCATGCAATATCAGTTGCCGCGGATCCCGGACGACGCAAACCTCTCGTTTTTTGCTGGAGATCCGAAAACAAGCGGATGTATTTTTCATGCACACCGGAATCGTTATATGGGAAACCGGTCCCGAGCAATGCCTCCTGTAACTTTTCCGTTTTCGACACATGGATACGTTCTCCGTTCAGCCAGGCGCCACCGTTTTTCCAGGCGTAAAAACATTCGTCTAGGTTGATCTCATAAATTACACCGGCAACCACATGTTCCTCTTGCATCAATCCGACCGAGGTCGCGAAACAGGGCACGCCATGAATAAAATTAGTAGTGCCATCAAGCGGATCGATAACCCAGTTGTATTTTTCGCCTCGTTGAAGCTGGTTGTCTTCTTCGGCTATGAATCCAGCTTCGGGAAGTATAGTCCGCAGCGCCTCCACAAACATTTTTTCCGCTTGTTTATCGACGTAGGAAACCAGGTTTCCGGCACCTTTTGATTCCACATCGGCAAGACGGAATTTTTTTCTTTCCTGCCGAATGAATTCACCAACACGCATGCTGATCACCTGCACCGCTTCGCAGATTTGCCGGAGCTCCGCTTCATTTTTTGCCGTGGACATGCTTAAGTTGCGGAAATTTTATTTGCGTGTTTTTTCGACCAAACAATACCAATAAGGCCGAGAGCAACCAATGTTAACGCGATCAGCTGCGCCTGCGTCATTTCGAATGATCCGATCGTGAACAACACATTATTAACGCGAATGATCTCGATGAAAAAGCGTTCAAGACCATTGAAGACTAAATAGAGACTGAACAATAATCCGGGCGTTACAATTCGTTTGCGCAGAAAAATCCAGAAGAAAAAGAATAAAACAATATTGATAAATGCTTCATACAGCGGCGTGGGGTAAACGGGCGCGATCAGCCGCGGATTTTCCGGATCACAGAATGCAGCGAGTATGCTGTTCGCGTAGGAAGCATCAGGAAGACAGGTGCGGTTTACATTATTAGGGTAATCAAAAGCCCAGACCCATTCCGGTAAAAAGCTCAGCCATCCGGGCATGAGAGCGGTATTTACAATTCCCCAGTCGCCATCACCCGAAATATGACAGCCCAGGCGTCCAACTCCATACGCGAGCAAAAGTCCCGGCGCACAAGCATCCATCACATGCAACATGCTGAATTCTTGCTTGCGCGCATACATCAGAACCGCTACCGCGCCAAGGATGAGACCGCCGTACATGGTAAGTCCGCTGAATGAAAATAGCATGTCGCCAGGATCGTTCAGAAAATCGCTGAAATTTTCCAGGATATGAAAAAGCTTGGCGCCAAGAAAACCAAAGAGGGCGGCAAGCAGCGTCATGTTGCCCACATGTTCTGCCGGACTTACTTTTTCAGTTTCTTCCTTTGGCTCCGGCAACCGCTGTTTCTCTGCCTGCCGCCAGCGCCACCAGGTAAACAATCCGCCGAAAATCAGCCCGGTGTAAATATTTCCCTGTCCGGAAAGAATATATGCGCGCGGATCATTGCTAAAATCTTCTCCCGCAAAAAATATCGCAATGAATTTCCAACCGATCAGGAATCCAAAAATAAATTGCGCAGTAAGATCCGCTTTTGTGGCCGCCACGCCTTTGATCACTTTCCGGAAGGTTCCTTTTAATTTTCCCTGGCGTTCCTTGCGGACCAGTTCTTTTGCAAAAACCCACGCGCAAAGCAGGAACGCAATGGCTACAAAAAAGCCGAAACTCTGAAGCAGTTTCAGGAACGGAATGCTCACTCCGAAAATGTCTTTGACCGCGTCGTAAATGGTTGGATACATAAATGAAAGATGTCTGTCAGTTCAGGACAGGGATTAGCCGGGCTTCCACTGTTCCGTCCGGGTAAATGTTTGTTAGCTCCACATCAATGATTTGATTGCAAAGTGTCGCTTCATAGGGGAATTTCACTTTCACATAATTGTCTGTGTATCCAAACATGAATTCACTGCGTTTTTCAGATTCAAAAAGAACAGGGCGAACATATCCTTTTTGTGTTTCGTAGAAACGGCGCAGTTTTTTTTCAGATAGGTTGCGCAGCATTTTATTCCTATGCCTGCGTGTATGAACAAGAACAACATCGTTCATCATAGCCGCATCGGTATTCGCACGCTCCGAATAAGTGAATACGTGGAGGTAAGAAATATCCAGCTTGTTAAGGTAATTATAGGTTTCAGAAAAATCCGCATCTGTTTCGCCAGGGAAACCGGTGATCACATCAACGCCAATGCAGGCATGCGGCATAACCGACCGGATCGAGGCAATGCGCTCTGAATAAAGATCCGTCAGATAGCGGCGGCGCATTAATTTGAGGATTTTATCACTGCCCGATTGAAGAGGAATATGAAAATGCGGAACAAAACGACGGCTTTGAGCGACAAATTCAATGATCTCGTTGGTCAGGAGGTTCGGTTCAATGCTGGAGATCCGGAAGCGTTCAATGCCTTCAATTTTATCCAGCGCGTTTACAAGTTCAAAAAAATTCTCATCTCGTTTTTTACCGCCATGCAATCCTTTTCCGAAGTCGCCGAGGTTGACACCTGTGAGCACGATTTCTTTGACACCGAGGGTCGCAAGATGTTTTGCGTTTTTTACAACATTTGTAATGCTGTCACTGCGGCTTTTTCCCCTTGCGAGCGGAATGGTGCAAAAAGAACAGGTGTAGTCGCAGCCATCCTGCACTTTCAGGAACGCGCGGGTGCGGTCGCCAAAAGACCATGCATCAATAAAAGTATTTACATCCGCAATTTCGCAGGAATGAACTTCAGCATGCGTGCGTTTATTAATTTCCAGGAGATAGTCAGGAAGATTGAATTTTTCTTTGGCCCCAAGCACCAGGTCAACGCCTTCGATCGCGGCGATCTCCTGCGGCTTCAACTGTGCATAACAACCAATTACAACGATAAAAGCATCAGGCGAAACATTCAAAGCATCCCGGACGATCTTCCGGCATTCCCGATCCGCATTCTCAGTTACCGAACAAGTATTGATCACATAAACAGACGCGCCTTCGTGAAATTCACGCTTTGCAAATCCTGCCCCTGTCAGTTGTCTGCCAATGGCCGATGTTTCCGAAAAATTAAGCTTGCAACCCAGCGTCTGAAATGCAACCGTCTGCTCCCGATTCATGGCTGCAAAGGTAACATTATAGAATGGAGTATTGAGGGAGGAGAAAGGAGAGAGGGGAGAAGAAAAAATGGGAAAATGGGGTTAATGGGAAAATGGGGTCAATGTCATGCAAAAGATACTTCTAACGAAAAAAACCTCTGTGAACCTCTGCGTGTACCTCATTTTCCTCAGTGCTCCTTTTTAAAAATGCTGCCATAACGCAATATCTGGCTACGCATGCGAGTGATAACTTTAACGGAAAAACCTCCGTGCACCACCGTGCATACCTCATTTTTTGCCTCCGTGGTTATTTTAAAAATGCCGCTATAGTCTAAATTTTCCCACACAAGATCGAATATCTTCTTACGGAAAAAACATCCGTGAACCTCTGCGTGTACCTCATTTAATGGAAAAGAAAGAAGAGGAGTCTGAAAAATCAAGCTTAAGAAAATAGCGTAAACTTGTTGTGCAAAAGCGAATTGTATGAGCCCCGGAAATTTTTATCGCCTTTTTATTGCCGTTTCATTCATCCTTTTTGAATTACAAGCCTGTGGCGACGGGAAAAAAAATGCAACCGAAGGGAACGTTTTCCGGTTTAACGAATTAGGCGAAGTCCGGTCGCTGGATCCGGCAATGGGCGGTTCGTTCGAGGACAACTGGGCGCTGACACAGTTGTACAACGGACTGGTTGAAATGGATACGGATCTTTTTGTTCAGCCCTGTATTGCGAAAAGCTGGGAAATAAGTGAGGACGGAATGAAATACACGTTTCACCTTCGGAATGATGTTTTTTTCCAGGACAGCCCGCAGTTTCCGGGAGGTAAAGGTAGAAAAGTGACCTCGGCTGATTTTGTTTTCAGCTTTGAACGTTTATTTGACAAGCGCTTTTCAAATGCATCCACGCTGGTTGAAAAGATAGTTCACGATCCGGCACAGGGGAAATATGGATTTACTGCGCCGGATGACTCCACACTTGACATACAATTGCGCATGCCATTCCGTCCGTTCCTTGGCATTCTTACCATGAAATTTTTCTCCGTCGTTCCAAAAGAGGTCGTCAGCTTTTTTGAAGCTGAATTCGGGAGAAACCCAATTGGAACTGGTCCGTTCCGGCTCAAATTCTGGCATGAAAAAAACAACCTCGTTTTTGAAAAAAATCCCGGCTATTTCAAGTTTGATGAAATAGGTGTTCGCCTGCCGTATCTCGATCTGGTTTCGGTGACTTTTATTAAAAATCCGGAATCGGCTTACATGCAGTTGCTTGCCGGTGACCAGGATATGATTTCGGGGATTGACGCGATCAACAGGGAAAAAACACTTGGTCAGGACGGTAAGTTGCGCCCGGGATTGCTGAAGCGATTTGTTTTGCAAAGCGCTCCCTTTATCAAAACGGATTACCTCGCCATCCTGGTTGATCCGAAAATTCAGGAAGCAAAAAAAAGTCCGCTGAGCTTGTTGTATGTCAGGCAGGCGATCAATTATGCGATTGACCGGAAAAAAATTGTGCGGTATCGCAGGAGTAATCTTGGCACCCCGGCGAACGCGGGATTTATTCCACCGGAAATGCACGCGTACGATCCTGCGAAGCTTGAAGGCTTTTCATATAATCCTGATAAAGCGCGTCTTCTGCTGAGCAAGGCAAATTATCCGGGAGGAAAAGGAATGCCAACCATCCGGTTAACAACGACCGCTTCGTACCTGGATATTGCCGATGAGATCAAACATCAGCTCAATGAAATCGGGATCACTGTGAATATAGAAACCATGATGCCGGGTGCATATGTTACAGCAGCCGCCGAGGGTGATCTCCTGTTTTTCCGTAAGTCATGGATCTGCGATTACCCGGATCCGGAAAATTTCATGTCACTTTTTTACAGCAAACATTTTGCGCCGGCCGGTGCGAATTATACGCATTTCAGTGATAAAGAATTTGACCGCCTTTATGAACGTTGTCTTGTTGAGCCGAATGATTCGTTGCGCGCCGAATTGTTTTTGCGAATGGACCAGATCATAGTTGACCAGGCGCCCGTTGTGCCTTTGTATTACGACCGGGTAGTGCGGCTGGTTTCCAAGAAGGTCGAAGGTTTTATGGTGGACCCGACGAATTCGATGAATCTTGAAAGGGTTCGATTGAGGTAGGATAAAATGGGAAAATGGGGTTAATGGGATTAATGGGAAAATGGACGGGAGAATCCGTATAGAATACAATTTTTTGCCACATATGCAGAATTAACTTCGAACTAAAAAACTTCTGCGAATACTCCTTTTTCGCCCTTTGTGTACTTTTTAAGAATTACTGATAAAGCTCAAAATTTAACCATACAAGTAAACATAAATAACTTGATACGGAAAAATCCTCTGTGATCCGCCGCGGCGGATGCATACCTCCTTTTCACCTCTGTGTTCTATTTAAAAATGCTGCTATAACGCAAAAACACACCACTCATGAACTCCTTTCGAAAACCACATTTACGGTGTGACCGCCTTACGCAGCCGGGTGTTCCTCACCCGGCCCATCGGCAGATCGCGCCTCACCTCCGCTTTAAGCGCCCGCTCCTCGTACACAGCACGCCAGGTATTCGTTTAAAACAGTATTTTTACTTTCTAAATTCCAGGAAACTTATAAAAACCAAAAATATTTTCATCAATGGGCGTTCTTGTTAGCAAAAAATCGAAAGTGATTGTTCAGGGTTTCACCGGCACGGAAGGCACATTCCACGCCACACAAATGATTGAATATGGAACCAATGTAGTGGGAGGTGTAACGCCTGGAAAAGGCGGCAGCCAGCACCTGGAGAAACCGGTTTTCAACACCGTAGCGGAAGCCGTAAAAAAAACCGGCGCGGATGTTTCGATCATTTTTGTTCCACCGGCATTTGCCGCTGACGCGATTATGGAAGCTGCTGAAGCCGGAATCAAGGTGATCGTGTGCATTACGGAAGGAATTCCAGTGAAAGACATGATTCATGTAAAAGAATACCTGAAAGGATCAGCTTGCCGCCTGATTGGTCCCAATTGTCCGGGAATAATTACGGCCGGCGAAGCAAAAATCGGCATCATGCCCGGATTCGTTTTCAAAAAAGGAACGATTGGAATTGTTTCAAAATCCGGAACGCTCACGTACGAAGCTGCAGACCAGATTGTAAAAGCAGGGCTGGGTATTACAACAGCCATCGGCATTGGTGGCGACCCAATTATTGGCACCACTACGAAAGAAGCGGTAGAATTGCTCATGAATGACCCGGATACAGAAGGCGTCGTCATGATCGGCGAGATCGGTGGCGGACTCGAAGCGGAAGCAGCGCGCTGGATCCGCGAGACCGGGAATAAAAAACCTGTTGTTGGTTTTATTGCGGGCCGCACAGCGCCAAAAGGTCGCACCATGGGCCACGCGGGCGCTATCGTTGGCGGGAAAGATGATACGGCCGAGGCCAAAATGAATATCCTGCGCGAAAATGGCGTAATCGTCGTTGAATCACCCGCCCATATTGGTAAAAAAATGGCAGAGGCGCTGAAAAAGGTCACAGCCTGATTTTTTTTAGCGGATTATTAACAGTGGGTCGGCCAGTCGCCGGCCCTTTGTATTTTTAAGCAGTTTTAAAATTATGCTCCGTTCCCTTTCCATCCGCAATTACGCGCTGATCGATGCCGTCGAGATAAATCTTGACAAAGGCCTTACCATTATCACGGGCGAAACCGGCGCCGGAAAATCCATCCTGCTGGGCGCGCTTGGATTATTACTGGGCGACCGCGCCGATTCTGCCGCCCTTTCCGACAAATCGAAAAAATGTTTTGTCGAAGGAACATTTGATATCCGGGCGTATGCGTTAAAAGATTTTTTCAGCGTAAACGATCTTGATTATTCCGATTCGAGCGTCATTCGAAGAGAAATTACACCCGAAGGAAAATCGCGCGCATTTATTAATGATACACCCGTAAATGTTTCTGTGTTGAAAGCGATCGGTGAGCGGTTGGTGGATGTGCACTCCCAGCATGAAACGCTGACGCTGAATGAATCGCGGTTCCAATTGGCTATTGTGGATGTAGTGGCAGGGGCAAATGGCCTGCTGGATGATTACCAGGAATTTTTCCGGAATTACAAAAAGCTGACGAATACATTTGCGGAGCTGACGGAAAAAGAAAACAAATCCAGAAAAGACCTGGATTATTTCCGTTTTCAATTTGAAGAGCTCGAAGCTGCCGGCCTGAAAACGGGTGAGCAGACATCGCTCGAAACGGAAGCTGAAACGATCGAACACGCTGAAACCATCAAAAGCGGTCTTTCCAGATCGGCTTATGCGCTTGACGGAGCGGAAGAAAATCTTGTTGCAGGAATTGCAGAAGTAAAAAACACGCTTGCCCAGCTGGCGCGGTTCAATCCGCAGATCAAACAGCTGGCTGACCGGCTGGCGAGTTCGCATATTGAATTAAAAGATATCGCGCGCGAGCTCGATCTGCTCGAAGGAACCATTATCCATGATCCGAAGCGCGCGGAGGTGGTGCAGGAACGACTCGATTTAATTTACAGGTTGCAGCAAAAGCATGCTGTGAAAACAGTGGAAGAGCTGATTGACGTGAGGAACCAGCTGGAAGATAAGATCGGAGAAATTGGTTCGCTCGAAGAACAGATTCGCACCATTGAAAAAGAACTCGGCGAAATCCGAAGCAGGCTGCTGGATCTCGGTGGCAAGCTGACAAAAAAACGATCTGCCGCCGCTCCAAAGCTTTCGAAAGAGATCAAAGAAATGCTCGATGAGCTAGGAATGCCGCACGCAGAATTGAAAGTGCAGCTGGAAGGTTACCCGGAACCGCGCGAAAATGGTTTTGATAAAATTACCTTTCTGTTTACGGCGAACAAGGGTGGAACATTATTGCCATTAAACAAAGTAGCATCGGGCGGCGAGCTTTCGCGATTGATGTTAAGCCTGAAATCATTGCTGGCCCGGCACACTTCGCTTCCCACGATCATCTTTGACGAAATAGACTCCGGCATTTCCGGCGATGTGGGCGCGCGCATGGGAACAATTCTCGGTCAGATGGCGGATCGCCTGCAGGTAATTGCGATCACACATTTACCGCAAGTTGCAAGTCGCGGAAAATCGCATTTATTTGTGTACAAAGAAGAATCCGGAAAACGTTCTGTTACGCGCATTAAATCACTTTCAAAAGATGAGCGCGTCAACGAAATCGCGAAAATGCTGAGCGCCGGCAAAGTGGGGGAGGCCGCCCTGAAGAATGCGAAGGAAATGCTTGCCGTGAAATAATGGGAAAATCCACCTTCGCTGAAGCTTCGGCGGATAAATGGGGTTAAT
>DATDOQ010000430.1:0-5840 GCA_035293205.1 Bacteroidia bacterium | reverse complement strand
AGATGCGATAAGGAATATTCCGTTTGCGTAACGCTTCCTCCATCGCGCGGCTCTGTGCGTTCGTGCGGTATAAAATTGAAAAATCACGGTTACGGGCCTGATGCTCCATCTTCAGATCAAATATGCTTCGCGCGACAATTTGTCCTTCTTCGTTATCTGTGGAAGCTTTCAGCAGCTTGACAAGATCCCCCGGAATATTCGATGTCCATATCTTTTTCTCCAGCTGGTCGCGGTTATAACCAATGATCGCATTCGCCGCGTTCACAATATTCTGCGTGCTGCGGTAATTCTGTTCAAGCTTGAAAGTCTGCAGGTCCGGATAATCTCTTTTGAAGTTCAGGATGTTCTGAATATTTGCGCCGCGAAACGCATAAATGGATTGAGCATCATCACCCACCACGCAGATGTTCTGAAACTTTGCGGCGAGCTGCTTGACAATTACATATTGTGAAAAGTTTGTGTCCTGGTACTCGTCCACCATGATAAACCGGAACTTGTCCTGGTATTTATTCAGAATATCCGGATAATCGCGCAGCAAAACATTCGTATTAAAGAGGAGATCATCAAAATCCATCGCACCTGCCTTGAAACAGCGTTTCCTGTACAGTTCGTACATCAGGCCCAGCTTCGGTTTGCCCGACATGCGGTCTTCCTCCATCGCCGTTGAGTTCTGCAGATAAGCCTGAGCGGAAACAAGATTGTTTTTTGCTGCTGAAATTCTTCCAAGAACAAGCGAAGGCTTGTAAACTTTTTCATCCAGCCCCTGCTCTTTCAAAATGGTTTTGATCAGGCTCTTCGAGTCATCCGTATCATAAATGGTGAAATTGGAAGGATAACCCAAACGTTCCGCTTCCGTCCGCAGAATGCGCGCGAAAACGGAATGGAAAGTTCCCATCCAGATATTCCGGGCCTCACCTTTCGAAACGATACGGCTGATCCGGTCCTTCATTTCACGCGCCGCCTTATTGGTAAATGTCAGGGCAAGTATGTTAAACGGGTCGATGCCGGTACGTATAATATGTGCAACACGATATGTAAGGACCCGCGTTTTTCCTGAGCCGGCTCCGGCTACGATCATCACCGGACCATCTGTACATTCAACGGCCGCGCGCTGCACTTCGCTTAATTCATCTAAATACGTCTTGTTCACGGGGAAAAATAAAGGGTGGACACAAATTTAAGGCTTTAATGCTGCTTTCAGAGTTTGTGGAAAAGTGGTGGAAAATTTTATGGAGCCTGTTTTTTTCCGGGTGTTTGCCGTCCCATTACTATCGCTTACTTTTGAAAGAATGCCGCAAATCGCGAAATATTTATTGATAACCGGCGCAGCCCTGATTCTTATAGGTATTGTTTGGTGGCTGTTTCCGGGACTGTTCAGCCGGCTGGGCCGCCTTCCCGGCGACATCCGCGTTGAAAATGAAAACGGCGGATTTTATTTCCCCATAGTTACCTGCCTAGTTCTAAGCATTCTGCTCAGCGCTATCATCTGGCTGGCGCGACGCTTTCTTTGATCTCATTTTTCATAAATGCGAACATCAATATCATCGATATAAATGAGCGTCGAATCCCATTTATTCGGCAAAACACGGAGGTAATCGTTTTCCTGAAGTTCAGGAATTTCCATCTTGTATTCGAAGGTACGCCACTCCTTGTCTGACAATACCTGGGAAGGAAGCCTGATGTTAACGAAAAGAATATCCTCCCCGTTTCTGCGCTGCTGGAAAAGCACATTCGTATTGTTGCGCCAGTTGTCCACCCGGAATTTCATATTTGCATAGAGCAGAACTTTTTTGCCGGTATATACGTTGCTATCCGGCAGTATAGCTGATACAGTCGCTTTCCAGAATGGCGGGTTACTCTCAGGCACCTCGTACTTCGATGCGTGTAACCCGGAATAAGCAACTTCCATCTTCACCGTTTCCCAGTTGGCAATCAGTGTGTCGCGGTTTTCAAGGTCGTTAAAATAGCTGTAAAGTAATCGCGCATCTTCATCTAATGGTTTCGGCGCGCCTTCAAAAAGGAACCGGAACCAGGGGTCTGTCTGAAGGTAAACCTTCCAATACATTTCTTTTGTCATCCGGTCATTTGGCAGCATGTAGTTTTTATATTGCCAGATCTGGAATTGTGTGAATGCAGTTAATGGCAGAAGAATCAGCAGGATAAGCGCAGGAGCGGCAAACTTAAACCTGGCGAGTTGTTGAATCAGGAATGCGAGAAGTATTCCGAACAAGGGTAAAAACTCAACCATTGCACGCATTCCAAATGCTCCGCCATAAGTCCATGCCCACCAGGAAGAGAAAATCCAGGTGACAATTAACAGGAAAAAAAGAAAAGAATAGAAGCGGTAATAACAGTTGGGAATAAAAGTGAAGATCCCCATGAACGCGATGAACATGGCAGGCGCATAAACGAAGAATCCATTGCTGTAACTGAATAAAAAACCGTACAGCTCGGGGCTCGTGAAGTCAAATTTTTCTCCCGCGTAAGCATAAAGCCACCAATATCCCGATTGCAGGAAATAAAGGTAGGATTGAATAAAAATCACCATTGCAGCAAGGCAAAATGCCGTAACAATCGGAAGCGGACGCCGCAAATTTTCCTGAAGAAAACGCCGTGTATCCTTCCAGCTGCCGGCGAGAAATGGAATGGCCAGAATTATTACCACATTAACAGGCCGGACAAGCGCGATCAGAGCCAGCACCAGTCCACACAGCACAATTCGGCGAGCGCTGTATCTTTCAAGCTGGAGCTGGACAAGCAAAAGAAAAAAACAAATCAGCGGAAAGGAATAAGCATGCGACATGCCGCTTTCCCAAGTTGTGTAATAGCTGAGGTTGGTCCCAAAGAAAATGACAGCAAGTACAAGGGCGATAATCCAGTCAGGGAAATGCAGGCGGCTAAGCACCAACCGCAAGACAAACAGGCCCACCATTACATAAAACACCGCAGCTATAGCGATGGCGGTCATGTAATAAAATGAGAAGCCATCGCGCGGATTTTCCGTTGATCCGCTAAGTGCATGTGCGATCAGAAAAAAAGGCAACTCCATTACCGCGACACCCGCGAAATACTTATTCATTCTGAAATCACCCCATTCATTGCAGAAGCGGCAGTTTTCCTGCGCTTTTACCTTCGGGTATTTTTCACCTAAAGTGTCCAGGAAGTTAAACTGGTAATCGTGGTAAATAAAAGCAACGGGCAGGTAGGAATAATAACCGGCAGCATCACTCACATAAATATTTTTCCAGGCGGTCCCTTCCAGCCGCTGGAAAATCAATGTGAACACGCAGAAAATTAAAATTCCCCACCAGGCGAGGAGCGACCAGCCTTTTTGAGCGAAGTTTCTAAAAATGTTCATCTGTTGCCACCGGGGATTATTGGAATTCCTTACGGTCAGGGTCAACGAGCACCGCCGCATCATCGAATTTCGCAGCTATTATTTCCTTGTTGCCGGCAGTCACGTAACCGAATTTTTCACCCTTACGAAAAACAGCGTAACCGTTTATCATTGGCCGGAGCTCATCGTATTTGATTTCGCAAATCATTTTGCCTGTTGAATCAACCATGCCGGATTTTCCATCTTTCATTACTGTTGCATAGCCTTTATAAAAAGCCCCGATGCTGTCGTAAACAGTTGAAACAATAAGCTTGCCCGTCGTATCGATCATTCCCGATTTCCCGTCTTCATTCGTAACCACACTGTGCCCATTGAAGAAATAAACCAGCTTCCGCGAAACAGGCGGATAAATTTCTTTTCCGTTCAACGCGTAACAGCCATTCAGGAAATTTTTCTCAACGGTAAAAAATGGTTTCTGGAGATGAAAAATTTCTTCGTACTCCGCTTTTAAAATTATTTTCCCGGTAGAGTCAATCACACCCGCCAGTCCTTCTGCAGTTTTGAACTGGTAATATCCGTCATCCAGGTCATAAAAGAATTCGTATTCCGGCTGTATGATAAAATTTCCACTGCGGCCAATCAATCCATATTTGCCACCAATGGAAACAATTGCGCGGTTGTTTGAAAAATCATCCGCAGCGGTGAATTGCGGTGGAATGATCCTTCTGCCGGTTGAATCCATGTAACCGTACAATCCTTCCTCCGAACGGCACCGGACAAGACCATTATTAAAACGGTACATCCCCGCGCCCCTGCCGAGATCCGCCACAATTTTATTTCCTTTTTTATCAATAATGGAAGCAACACCATTGTTGCTGGCAATCGCTTTTCCTTCTCCAAATGCAGTTGCAAATTCGTAGGATGGTTGAATCACCATTTTGCCGGATGTGTCGATGAACCCATATTTATTCCCCCCCCGCACACGGAACAAACCTTCGCCATAAACGGGCAATTCTTCGAACATTGGTTTTGCGATCAGCTTCCCGGTCGTATCCACGATCCCGTACTTACCGGGAGGCACCAATGGCTCCTCGCCAACCCGGAACGTATCCGGCGGCGCATCGGGATTTTTATTAAACGGGTAATAGAATCCTGCAGGCGCATCATCAAACATATCATCATAGGCAGGTTCAACAATGAGATACCCACGACTATTGATGAGCCCGAGTTTTCCCCCATAACCCTGCAAGATACCCATCAGCATACTGACTTCATCGGTTGTGTCGTATTTCACCGCAATGGCGCATGGGCCGAACAGCTGGCGAAAATCCTGGAGCTCCACCGGGCAAACCAGCTTTGCTTTAGAGTTGACGATACCCAGCGATTTTCCTATTTGCACAACACAGAGATCTTCGGTGTATTTAAAAACCGCTTTATATTGCGGTTCGATGATAAACTTTCCGGTGCCATGCGCGAAAAAGCCAAAAAGTGAATCGCGCATCCCGATATAACAGTCGGCGCTGAAAGGAATCACCGAATCGTATGTTGCGCCGGAAATGAATTTTCCGTTTTTGCCGATCAGCTTGAATGTGTTTTTGTCTTTCACAACAGCAGTCCCGCGAATGAAGGACCAGGCGTCATCAAATTTTGGCCTGACAACAAAATTCCCAAGCTCATCAATATATCCGAACTTGTCTTTAACCCTTGCCGGGGCGCGGAGTTTACCGGTGTCATTCTGACAAGAGGAAAAGATAAAAAGTAAACCTGCTGCGGTTAGGAAAATGCGCATTTCCAAAACTACGAAGAAAGCATGAGCAGCAGTTTTCAGCAGACTTAACGGGTTACCTGCTCCGCACCAGCGAGCTGCGTGTAATCAATTTTTCCGGTGGAAGTTTTCGGGAGAGATCCTTGCAGGATTATTCTTTCCGGTATCATATAGAATGGTAAAAGCGGCAGGCAATACTGGCGAATGATTGACACGGAGATATTCGCCCCTTTCCTGACTGAGAGCACGGCTTTTAAAACGGTGTGGCCATCTTCATCTTTAGCAGGTACAACCGCCGCCTCCATCACATCCGGATGATGCTGCAGGATTACTTCAACTTCTCCGGGTTCGATCCGGTAGCCCCGTTTTTTGATCATCCGGTCGAGTCGCCCCGTGTACACATAATTCCTGTTCTTATCCATTTCCACCCTGTCTCCCGTCCGGTAATATCGTTTTTCATCATAGATCGCAAAGGAAATATCATCCAGCTCGGGTCGTTGCCAGTAACCAGGCATTACGTTTGAACCGCGAATGAGCAGCTCTCCTTCCGGCGACATTCCGCCTTCGAGATGTGAACAGATTTTACCAATCGGATAACTGTCAATTCTTTCGCTTTCGTAAGGCCGCGGAATTTCATACCAGGTGCAAACATTGGTTTCAGTCGGACCATAAAGATTATAAAATTTCGCCTGCGGCCAGGTATCCATCAATTGGTGGAGCGCGTTGACAGGGAAAACT
>DATDOQ010000429.1:0-3847 GCA_035293205.1 Bacteroidia bacterium | reverse complement strand
GAAAATGGTATCGCCAATGATAATGTCATCAAAACCTTTTGTATCGGTGGAATCAAGTCCCAGCTGATTGGTGCCGCCGATCAGCAGGTAATCTGCTTTACCGAGCTCGTTATCGGTGCCGGAATAACGTACCGTCCAGCTGAACTGCTGCGCGTAAATTTCCACGATGCGGGTTCCTTTTGGCGCAGGTCCCATGATACCGTTCCAGAGCCGGATACCGAGAAAAATAATGACAAAAAGCACGACTGCCGGGATGCCGGTCCAAAGCATTTCAAGCTTGTTATTATGCGGATTGTAAGCTGCGCGCTGTCCGTCGCGCCCGTAATATTTCCAACCCATGTAAAAAAGCATGAAGTTGGTAATGAAAAAGACGATAATAATGATCAGGAAGTTGAAGTTCAGCAACCAGTCGATTTCTGGTCCGTGCTCAGAGGCGGCCACAGGAAGCATCTTGTCATCGTATTCAAAATACTGCCAGATGCAGAAGATCATGAACAGCACGTAGAACAGCATCATGAAACGTCCATTCATCCGGTTGTCAGCTTCCGTCACCTCGTTGGGATCAACTCCTTTCAGCTTAGCGGACAGTTCCACAACACGCACCAGCTGCCAGATGGCGGCGGCCGCGAGGATGAGGATGATGTAGGTCAAAAGACTCATAGCGTTGGACGGTTATTCAAATTAGGTTCTGTTCGTACTAAATTTAAGCATGATGATGCAATCCTTCTTCTAACAGCGCATGATTTTTTGCAAGCAACGGTGCCTGAGAAATTGCGCGCAGGATCCAGAATGTGAAGAATGCCGCAAATGCAATGAACATCCCGATCTCGATCCCCCCGATTCCCCAGTGTTCAGCAACAGTGCCGGGCATGACCATCACGAATGTATCTGTCCAGTGGAAAAACAAAATGATCAGCGCTGTGAAAAGCAGATAAGATTTATTCCGCTTCGAGTCGCGCGACATGAGCACGAGCATCGGGAAAGAAAAGTTGACAATCATGGTGATCCAGAAAAGTCCGCGGTACTGCTCCCAACGTTGCTGGTAATAAACCACTTCTTCAGGAATATTTGAATACCAGATCAGCATGAACTGCGAAAACCAGAGATAAGTCCAGAGGAAGCTGATAGCGAACATCCATTTTCCAAGATCATGCACATGGCTTGCGGTGGCGTACTCCAGCTGGTTGCGCGACTTGAGATGCATCACAAGAAGATTGGCGACTATGATTGCGCCCAGCCACCAGCCGGAAAAATTATACCAGCCGAAAAGTGTGCTGTACCAATGCGTATCGATTGACATCATCACATCCCATGAGAATACGGATGATGTAAAGCCGAAGAATACGATGAAGATTGCCGCGTTTTTTAAATTCAGCAACCAGTTGGTCCCGGTTTCGCCACGCATGGTATCTTCATTGAGCGCGTTTTTCCGTGACCAGGCCTGGTACCAGCACCAGCCGCCGACAAACACGGCGATGCGCAGCCAGAAAAACCAGTCGGCGAAATAAACCGCTTTGTGCTGCATGATCGGATCATTCACATAAGCTTGCGGATCCTGCCAGTGATACAAATGATGGCCGCCAACGCGTCCCACGATCAATACCAGGATGATCAGCCCCATGCCGATCGGCAGAAAAGTTCCGGCCGCGCTGAAAAGCCGCATGAAGACGGTGCTCCAGGAAGCCTGTGCCGCATACTGAACGGCGTAGAAAAAAACGGAACCAAGCGCCAAGCCGCCGAAAAAATAACTGTTGACAAGAATGTTCGCCCAGATGCGCTGTCCGAGTGATGCGCTATGATCATGCGCTTCGTGCGCGCCAGCTTCCGCATGACCGCCCGACATATTAAAAACAATGCCAAGGATCAGCAGCAGAATCCCAACGCCGAATACAGTCCAGAGATTTCTCTTTGATTTATCAGAGAAATTATAGGTGAGGTTATTCAGGTTAACGTGGCTCATATCGTGTTGGTTCTAATCACTTCGTATTTGATTTTCCCGCGGGATTAACGCCGGCCTGTTCCTGTCCGACGCCGGTTTTGGATGCGCCTGTAGTATCGGTCGCCGGCTTTTTGAATTCGCTATATGCGACATCGCCGCGGCCCAATCGCTGCACATAAGCGATCACTTTCCAGCGTTCCTCCGGAGAAAGTTGTGATGCATGCGAACCCATGACATTTTTCCCGTAGGTGATCACATGATAAACGTGGCCATCCGTTAAATTACCTTTTCCATAAATAGTTTTGTAATCCGGCGGTGCAGAAACATATTTTCCACTTTCCACAAGCGGTCCTTTTCCATCCCCTTTTGCGCCGTGGCAATAGGAGCAGAAATTGGTGTATAAATATTTTCCTTCTTCTTCGTATGCATCTGAAACCGCGTGGGGATTTCTCCAGAATTTCGAAGCAAGCGTATCACCCATCGGGGTATTCTCATAAGGGAATGGCGTAAATCCAACCGGGATGGTACCCGGCGCCGGCAATCGGTTCGCCATGCTGTCGGGAGAAACACTGTTGCCAAACATCATGTTTGTTTCCGCGCCAGGACTACGGTACATATCAGGGAAAAATTCATAGCCCGGACTGTTCGATTTATCCGAAATACAGGCCGTCAGCAATGAAGCTGCAGCAAAAGCGCCAATGCCGAAAGCGAGGATCGTATAGGTTGTTTTTTTCATCGTATCGTTACAGTTCGCGTTCAGATGACATTCACTTCGGTCGCGCCGGTGGAGCGCAGCAGGGCAACAATTTTTGATTCGTCTTCCGGTTTTGCCTCGAGCAGCACCAGGAATTTATCGTCGGTTGTGCGTGGATCGGGATTTTTCGGTGAAACTCCCGGAAGGATCCAGCTGCGCAGGTAAAAAGTCAATGCCATTCCATGACCGGCACAAAATACAGTAAGCTCAAAGGTAACCGGTATGAATGCAGGCCAGTTCATATAATACCAGAAGCTTGGTTTTCCACCCACATCCGTTGGCCAGTCGCCCACCATCATGTACCAGGTCATCAGGATCGCGAGCAGCAACCCGGTGAGTCCGTAAATGAACCCGCAGATCGCGATTCGCGTGCGCTCGAGACCAAGCACTGCGTCAATGCCATGCACCGGGAATGGCGAAAACACTTCCTTAATGCTGATATGCGAGGAACGAAGCTTTTTCGCGCCATCCATGAGGAGCTCTTCGTCGTCGTAAATACCGTGGATCGTTTTGGTCGCTGCCATTTTTTTTGTGTTCAGCTCGTTTGTTTAATGCGGTGTTGTTGTTTCCGCGGCTTGCGCTTTTTCCGCGCGTTTGCGTTTGAATTCTTCCCCGGAAGATTTCAGAATAGTTTTCAATTCGTTGAGGGCGATAACCGGGAATGTGCGCGCAAACAACAGGAAACATGTGAAGAAAAGTCCGATGGTGCCGATAAAAATTCCGATCTCCACCCAGGTCGGATGATACATGGTCCATCCGGAAGGCATGTATTCACGGTGCAGCGAGGTAACGATAATTACAAACCGTTCAAACCACATTCCGATGTTCACCACAATGGATAAAACAAAAGTGGCCATGAGACTGGTGCGGATCCGTTTGATCCAGAACAGCTGTGGAGAAATTACGTTGCACGTCATCATGCCCCAGTAGCTCCACCAGTATGGACCGGTTGCGCGGTTCATAAAAGCATAACCTTCGTATTCAACGCCGGAATACCAGGAAATAAAAAGTTCGGAAAGATACGCTACACCCACCATCGAACCTGTCAGCGTAATGATGATGTTCATCATCTCCATGTGCTGGATCGTGATGTAATGTTCGAGATTCAAAACTTTGCGCATGATGAGGAGCAGGGTCGCCACCATCGCAAATCC